>CAZYBA010000005.1:0-28344 GCA_964646105.1 uncultured Armatimonadia bacterium | reverse complement strand
CCGGCGTGTCACGACCCAGGCGGCGCGACATGCGGACTTGAAGACGCGGAACAGGGCGACAGCGAACGGCGACCGCGGATTCGGGGTTGCCGGAACGAAAAACTGTCAGGCGGGCGGCGCGCGGGGATTGTCCGGAACCGGTCCGGGACGGCCGGGGAAAACCAAGGCGGACATGCCGGAATCGGGCGGGACATCGGCAAGGACGCACGGCCGGGACATTGCCGCGGCACAGTGGTTGCGGACCCGATCGGGGGCGACATTGCGCCGGGCTGGGGCATTGGTGGCGAGCGGGCAGACGAGCGCGGGACGAGCAAGTCCGTCCGGGAACAGGGCCCGCGCTTCGGCCAGGAACGTATCGAGGACCGCGCCGGCCGTGGATGGAGCGATCAGAAGGGCTCCGAGAAGGATCCAACCCCAGTGCCAGAGGCGTTTCCCGGCGCAGGTTTCCCGCGTGGAGCGGGGTGCGCAGGTCGGGTTGACGGGGTTCATCGGCGCCGTGATTCTACCATGGAGGGGGTTTTCCCAATCGCAAAGGACCACCCTGCGCACCGAGTACCGGGTCGGGCATGGGCGATTCACCATATCTGTTTTCGGCGGGAACCATCGGGAAATGCACCCTGAATTCGGACCGCCTGCACGCGATCCCGCGGCACGTTGGGCGGCAGGAACGCTTCGACATTCCGACCCGGAAGCGTGCGGACCGCAGGAACCGCCGCTGCAACGAAACCGGCAAGCCAACCCGTTCCCATCCGGCGATTTTCAGCGCCGGAAGATCACCGTACCGACCGGCAACCCACCGAGGACATGCAAGAAAGGACCTGGCACCGACATCGTCGCGTGTCGATTCCCGCGCGAAACCGACCCACGCGGGTCGCCAACACGGTGGTCGGGGAACTCACAGGGTTCCTATTCCGCCTGCGATGCTGCGGAACAACGATCCCGACACCCAACCCGGATGCGGGGAACCTTGCCAAAAACCGATACCCCACCCGGATGCGGGGAACCTTGCCAAAAACCGATACCCCACCCGTCCGGACGGATCAGACAAACGGCGCGACATCGACCGGTGCGGAGACGCTCGCCGTGGTGCTCTGCTCGGTGGTGAACGCGGTGGCGGGACGCAGGACCAGCACCGGGTACGGCTGCGAGACCACCTGCCGGTAGGAAACACTGCCGTAGGCGAGACGGTCGAACCAGCCGTGGCCTTGCGCCCCGAGAACCAGAAGTTCGGCTCCCGTTCGCTGCATGGCGTCGGCCAGCACCTCTCCGGGATTGCCGTCCACCACATCTACATCCACGTTTCCCGAGCAGAGGGGCTTGAGCCGCGCGGCCAGCCGTTCTCCACGGGATTGGTAATCGGCACGCAGCCCGCGATGGCGTTCGGCGATGGACGCAACCGTTTCGGAATCGGTTTCGAAATCGGTGGCGGTAACCACCAGGATGTTTCCGAAACCGGCGGGAGCCCAGGCGATCAGTTGGTCGACACAGCTTTCGACATAGCCGGAATGGTCGGTCGCGATCACCAAATCCACCGGTCCCTCGGTCCGGATGCCTCCTTTGACCACCAGCAAACTCGACTCCGAATTGACAACCAGATTGCGGCCGACACTGCCCGAAGCCCACGCGGCGAACGTTCCCCGCGGATGCCCCCCCACCACGACCAAATCGGCGGGATGGGAGCGCAATTCATCGAGAAGGCGTTCAGACGGACTCCCGAAGTCGAGGTGCAATCCAATCTGCGCATCGGTTCCCTTGTACAGCGCGCGGGCACGTTCGAGGATGTTCTCCCCTTCCTCCCGTTGTGCATCGAGGGTCTGCTGAGCCAGATCGGCGGAGACCACCGTGTCGCCTGCCCACCAGGTGATCGGCACGACCGCGTGCATCAGGTCGATCCGGGGTTTGGGAAAACGCAAACGGCAAACGAGGCGGGCGGGCATGCTGTCGTCAACCCCGCCGTCCACACCAATCAGGATCTTCACGGATCGCACTCCTGTTCCGAGCCAAGGATGGGTCGTGCCTCCGGTTCACTTGGCGGTCGTCCGGGGGCGTTTTTCGGTAAACCAGTGTGGCCCCGGCTTGCCGGGACTGTTCTCTGCGGGACGGCGGATTTTGGGTTGTGAAGGACGCGGTGCAACCGGAACGAAACCGATCGGGCAAACCGAATGTCGGGTTGGCGTTGCGGGTTGCCGAATAAATTGCCCTCTCCCGCACCCAACGCTCACCAGCCCGTGTTCGACCATTCCCTGAACGGGCCCGGATGTCCGGGTGCCACTGCAGGATTCGAGTTACGGGCTGGCGGGGGCCCAGGTTTCCTGTGTGAGGATCGGCGTTTTGGCGCCGGGATCGTCGGGAACATCCCCCTCGGCGTTGAGGATCGGTACCGGTTGGGCATTTCCGCGCCACTGCTCGACTTGGACTCGGACACGGCGTGCGTCGGGGAACTGCGGAAGCGCGTTGCGAACAATGGTTTCCGCCGTCGTGCGAATCTCGCCTTTGGATTTCTCATCGGCGGGCGCGGGGCGGTCGACCGAGATCCAGAGGGAAAGGGTGACGTTGGATGGGTTCCACCGGGCCTCCCGGGCGTTTGCGACATTGACCACGATTTCGGCGGTGGTGCCCAAGGTCGGTGGCGGTTGCTGCGCTTCGGAGGGCGCTTTCGGGGGCGTCCTATCCGGGGGCGTTGTCGGGTTTTGCGGAGCCGTTGCGCTTCCCTGGCTCGGAGTCGGGAATTGCGGGGCCGATGGTCCGGGTTCGGGTTGGTCGACCAAAATGGGATCGGGGTTGTTCCGCGACGTCGGGACATTGGGTTTCAACGTTGGTTCGGACCGGGTGGCGAAGTGGGTCCCGACGATGATCCCGAGGACCAATGCGAGGAGTGCCCCGGCGATGAGGGCAATCCGGATCGGCTTGGGAGTTGCTTGGAGTGTTTCGCGGAGGGTGTGGTTTGCCACCGACTCCGATTCGCCGGACTCGGTTTCGGATTGCGGGGCAGGTCGCCGGGGGCTGCGGGCCGGGTTGCGCACCGCGTTGCGGACCAGGCGATCCCGGTGTTCTTTCCAGACAGGATTGTCAGGGTCGCGTTCGACAGCGGCTCCAAGCCAGTGCAGGGCTTCGTCGGGCTGGCCTGCGGCGTCTTGGATTCGCCCCATCAGGGCGAGTGCGGCGGGCCAGTTGGGATCAGTGTCGAGTACTTGCCTGCAGAGATCGCGGGCGGTTTGATGGTCGCCGCGCAGCAGGGCGAGTTGGGCTTGCACGAGCCGGGCGTCGGGCTCGGTGCCGGGCGGGTTCATTGCGATCCGGTATGCCCGAACCCGCCGCTGCCCCGGGTGGTTTCCTCAAGGCTGTCGACAGCAATCCATTCGACGTTGGCGACCGGGGCAACCACCAATTGTGCGATGCGGTCACCGCGTTGTATGGGGAAGGGTTGGCTGCCGTGGTTGATCAGGAGGACATGGATTTCCCCGCGGTAGTCGGCATCGATGGTGCCGGGGCTGTTGACCATGCCGATGCCGTGTTTGCGGGCGAGTCCGGATCGGGGTCGCACCTGTGCCTCGTAGCCTTGCGGGAGTGCGATGCAGATGCCGGTAGGGACTGCGGCGAATTGTCCGGGCGCCAGGGTCTGGGGTTCGGAAACCGCCGCGCGCAGGTCCATGCCGGCTGCGGCGGCGGTTTCGTACCGAGGCAACGGCAAATCGGTTGCCTCGGGGGTTTGTCGGATGGGGACTTCGATCGGCGTTCCCATGGGGATTGGGGGGATCAGCCGGCCAGTCGACCGGCGAGGTCGCCCGCCAACGGCTCGTCGGGTTGCCTCAACGGCATGGTGAACGAGATGGTGGTGCCTTTGCCGACTCCGCCGGAGTGGGGCCACATGTCGCCCCCGTGCGCTTCGACAAACGTCCGGACCAGGAAGACCCCGATGCCGGTGCCATTGATGGAGCGGGTGTCGCGGTTGTCGGCGCGGGCGAATTTTTGTCCGAATTTCTTGAGGAACTCGGGCGACATCCCGAGCCCTTCGTCGGAGATGTCGAATTGCAGCATGTCCGTGCCGGGTTGGCAGGTGACCGCCACACGGACGGCTCCCCCGTCGGGCGAGTACTTGAGTGCGTTTCCGATAAGGTTGTGCAGGATCTGCTCGAACTTGTCGGCATCGGCTTCGATCATCTCGGGCACATCGTCGGCGACAGTGAAGTCGAGGGTGTGCTTGGCACGCTTGTACGTGCTGCCGTTCTCGATGATGATGGTTTTCTTCACCACTTCACGGACATTGACCGGATCGAAGACCAGCTGCATGGACGCGCCGGCTTCGATTCGCGAGACATTGAGCAGGTCGTCGATGAGGCGCCGCAGTCGATCGCATTCCTTGTCGATGATCGTGTAGAACTCCATCCGATCGTCGTGCAGGAACATGGTGCCATCCTCGTCCATGAGGAGGGTGGCGACAAACCCCTTGATCGAGGTCATCGGGGTGCGCAGCTCGTGGGAGACCGTCGAGACGAACGCTGTTTTCAGCTTGTCGACATTCTTGATCTCGGTGATGTCGTTGAAGATGGCGACAATGCCGATCTGGTCGCCTTGTTCGGTGTTGACCGGCGCAGTCTGCACTTGGAAGTGGTGGATGTTTTCCGGGGAGCGTGGCTCGGGAATGGGAATCTCTTCGGTGATATCGGCCGATCCACCCTGGATTGCCCGTCGCAGCAAGTCGACCACTTCGGGGTTCTGGATTGCTGCATCGTAATTTTTGGCATGGACATTGTCGTCGGCGGGGATGCCGAGGATTTGCCGGGCGGACGAGTTCATCTGGCTGACACGTCCTGCGGTGTTGACCATGACCAAACCGATGGAAAGCGCGTTGATCTGTTCTTCGAGTTCGCGCTTCTCTTCCACCACCCGTCGGAATGTGGTGGCCGTATTGATGACCGCTGCGGCGTTGCGTGACATCCGCTCGAGGAGCTTGACATCTTCGTCGGTGAAGACTCCGCCGAAGCGCTGGTTGAAGACGTGCAACACCCCGATGGTGCGTCGTTCGACCACCTGGTTGGTTTCTTCGTCGCGTTTTTCAACAACGACCGGGACGCAGACACCGTTGCGGGCCCCGAGGGCGACCAGGTTTTCGGCGCGTGCCCGATCGTCGGTTTCCGTGTCGTAGACAATGACCGGTTCACCGGTGGCGAATACTTCCCCAGAAACGCCTTGGCCCGGCGCGATCCGGTGTTCGGACAGAAGGGCCTCGTCGATGTTGAGGCTGGGCCGTTCGGCAATGAGTTCGTCGGATTCGGGGTTGTGAATCATGAGCAGGCACTTGGTGCCCTGCACAATCATCCCGATCCGGGTCATCAACCGACGTAGGGTTTCTTCGATCTCGGAGAGTTCGGCGGTGGGTTGCGCACCTTCGTTCGCCTCCTGAACCTTTCGGTTCAGGTCCTGGATGATCTTGTTTTTCTGGGCGAGTTCCGACTCGAGGTGGCGGACCTTGTCGTGCAGTGCCTCGACATTTTCCTCCGAGGGCATGGGGCGGTTTGATCCTTTCGTGGCGTCCGAAAACACGGTGGGCCGGGGTCGGCGGTGCAACGGAGTATATCTTACGGGGCACCTGCGAACAAATCCGTTGGGAAGCCGATCACCGGGCATCGGCGGAGTTTGCAACGGCGGATGTGCGTGGTTTTTCAGGAGGCGCGCAGCGCGATCGTTGCTACGGGCTGATGTTGGAGACCATGCTGAACATGGGGGCCATGATGGCGACCACGATGAACCCGACCACGACTCCGAGGAAGACAATGAGTATGGGTTCGATCAGGCTGGTGAGCCCCTTGACCGTCGCGTCCACCTCGGATTCGTAAAAGTCGGCCACCTTGACCAGCATTTCGCTGAGTCGTCCGGTTTCTTCACCGACATCGATCATATGGGTGACCATCGGTGGAAAGAGTCCGCTTGCCTGCAGCGGCCGACTCAGCCGTTTGCCGTCCCGAATATCCGCCCTGGTTTTCTGGACCGCGTCGCTGACCAGCACGTTTCCGGCGGTTTCCCCGATGATTTCCATGGTGCGCATAATGGGGACACCGGAGGCGAGGAGCGTTCCAAACGTTCGTGCGAACCGTGCGATCGCGAGTTTGAGGATGAGGTCCCCGAAGATCGGCACCTTGATCTTGATCCAGTCGACAGTCCGTGCTCCCTGCGGAGTTCGTTGGTAGCGCCGGAACGCAAACACTGCGGCGATCGGGACTCCCAGGAAGATGTACCAGAACGAGCGCATGATGTCGGAGATTCCGAAGAGCACCGCGGTCATCGGGGGCATCGGGACACCCATTTCGTCGAAGATCGACTTGAATGTCGGCAGGACGAAGAAGAACATGGCGTTGAGCATCGCGACCGCGAATCCGAGGACAATGACCGGGTAGGTGAGGGACGCCTTGACCTTTTGTCGGATTTCCTGTTCCTTCTCGAGGAATCCGGCCAGACGGTCGAGGATTGTGTCGAGGATGCCTCCCAGTTCGGCTGCTCGGATCATGTTGACATAGAGCCGGGAGAAGCAACCGGGATGTTTTGCCAAGGAATCCGCGAGGCTGCCCCCCTCCTGGACGTCTCGCTTGACCTGTTCGAGCGCATGGCGCAGGGGCACGTCCTTGGTTTGCGAAGCCAGAATGTCGATTGCCTTCATGACGGAGAGGCCGGCGTCCACCATCGTTGCGAACTGGCGTGAAAAGACCACCAGTGCCGTCAACTTGGCCTTGCCGTTGGCGGGTCTGGATTCCGCCTTCAGTCCTGTTTGACGTTGCTCGGCAACCTTGAGAACGTGAAGCCCTTGGGAGTGCAGGCGGCTGATGACCTGGGATTCGGACTCGGCGTCGATACGGTCGCGAACCGAGCGTCCCATTGGGTCGAGAGCATCGTAGACAAAAGTGGCCATCGGGGATTCCTGTCGATTGCTTTCGGGTCTCAGGCGGCGTTGCGCAACAGTCGCTGTACAGTTTCCGGATCTGCGGCGCGTCGCAGTGCGTGTTCAAGCTCGATGCGCTGGGTCCGGACCATCTCGGCCAGAGTCTTGTCCATCGATTGCATTCCGAACTGCAGTCCGGTTTCGATGACTCCGCCAAGCTGGTGTGTCTTTCCTTCGCGGATCAGGTTTCGAACCGCGGACGTTCCCACCATGATCTCCAACGCGGCAATACGTCCCCCGCCGCGTTTGGGAACCAATTGCTGTGCGACGATGGCTTGGACACTGCCGGCAAGTTGGACACGGATTTGTTCTTGTTGGTCGGCCGGGAATGCGTCGACGATGCGGTCGACGGTCGCGGGGGCGCTTCGTGTGTGGAGGGTGCCGAACACCAAGTGTCTTGTTTCGGCGAGGGTGAGTGCGGCGGCGATGGTTTCTCGGTCGCGCATTTCCCCGACAAGAATCACATCGGGGTCTTCCCGGAGGGCGGCCCGGATTGCTGACTCGAACGATTGGGAGTCGTGTCCGATCTCGCGTTGGTTCACCATGGCACGTTTGTGCGGATGGATGAACTCCACCGGGTCCTCGAGGGTGAGGATGTGGACCGGTTGCGTGCGGTTGATGGCGTCGATCATCGCCGCGATTGTGGTGGATTTTCCCGATCCGGTTTGCCCGGTGACCAGGACGATTCCGGAGTGCTTGGTGGTGATTTCCGCCAAAACCGCAGGCATCGCCAAGGACTCGAGGGTAGGGACATCGGTCGCGATGGTTCGTGCGGCCATACCGACGCGCGCTCGTTGACGGAAGACATTGCACCGGAACCTCCCCACTCCGGCCACCTCGTATGCAAAATCGATGTCGCGTGTTCGTTCGAATCGCTCCAGTTGTTCCGGCCGGAGGATGTCGTAGACGAGACGTTGTGTATCGAGTTCTTCGAGGACACCGGGGAACAGGGGTTCGAGTTTGCCGTCCTTTCGTCCCATGGGGGGCAGGCCGACAGTCAGGTGGATGTCGGACGCGCGATTGTGGACGGCGGTGGCGAGAATGTCGTCGACATGAAGAGGGCAGTCCCTGTGGACAGCGACCGTGGAGTCGCCAAGGCTTGGGATTGGGGGCGCTGCGCGAACGGGCTGGCGGGGAGGCGGGGAGGGTGTCGGGTTGTCGAGTGGAAGCAACTCGAGTGTGTCGCCGGGTCCACGCGGGCAGGCGTCGGTGTCATTTGCACGGGTCGCGCCGGACGGGACAGGACTGAAGTTCGGGGTTTCCACAGGAGAGTTATCGGAAGCCCACCGATGAATCCGGAGGGTGGAAGCCGGGCGGGATGCCACGAAACCCAGCAAAATTGACAGGCATTGGTTTCTCATCTATATTGCGTACGCAGGGTATTTTTCGTGCCCCTGCGACAGGAAGCCGGAGTCGATTATGAGCTCCGGAAGGTAGCAAGGAGAATAAAATGCGAGATTTGAATTGGGGCGGGGGTACCGGAACTTCAACCGTCGGTTGACCTTTCCATCACCTATAAACACCTAATCTCGGCGCCCGCTTGGCATTCCAAGCGGGCGCCGTTTTGTTGTTCCGCAAAACCCGCGATGTTGCCGGGTACCCCAACCCGCCCTCGACCCGACAATTTACTGGTCAGATGGCGTCCAACCGATATCTTCAACACACGTTCTCAATCGCAGTCGCCACCACCCTCCTCGGCGCCGTCGCCCTGCTCCATGCGTCGGTTCCAGTCGCCCTACCCGAACTAATCACCCTGTTGCTCGGAGCATTGGTCACCCAGGTCGCCGGACGATTTGTGGTCCCGCTGCGGAGCACCAACGACAAAAACCAAGCCACAACCGTCTCCCTGCGCTTCGTTGTCACCCTGTTCCTCATCACGACACAACGGGACTGGGATTGCATCTGGATTGTCGTCGCGGCAGCACTCCCGGAATTCCGGAAATCCAGCCCCTATCACGAACGTCGCCTCTTCAACCTCGCCTTCTCCATCATCGCAACCGCAGTCTCGGTCGCCACCGCCAAACTGACCCAACAAACCCCGCTGGACAACTACGCCCTGATTGTCGCCACAACCCTGGCGGTCGCGGTCGTATACCATGCAACCCATGTCAGCCTGATCAGCGCCGCAATGGCGACCCACTCCGATCAACCGTTCCTTCGCAACTTCCGCTTCCTCTACCAAACGGTCTTCGGCTATGTCGCCGGAGCAGCCGTCGTGGCAGCCGGAAGACTGACCCTGGCGGTCAACCCCAACCCAATCGCACTCCTTCCCATCGCCGCTCTCGCCACCCCGGTCGCCATCATCATCCTGCGCGAACAAACCCTGCGCCGGGAACGTGACGACGAACACGCCAGAAGACTCGAGGAATCACAAAGCTACATCGCCGAGCTGGAGCAACGACGTTCCGAGCTGCAACAACGGCAGGCCGAAATCGAGGAAATGTACGCGTCCACAGTCGAAGCATTCGCACTCGCCATCGACGCCAAGGACCGATACACACAAGAACATATCCAACGTGTAAAAAAAGTAGCGGTCGCAATCGCACAACAAATCGGGCTCGAAGGAGACCAATTGCGCGCCATCGAAGTCGGCGCAGCACTCCATGACATCGGAAAAATCGCCATCCCCGAACACATCCTCAACAAACCGGGACGCCTGAACGCCGAAGAGTTCGAGGTCATCAAACGCCATGCCGAAATGGGAGCCCGCATCCTCCAACCGGTCCATTTTCCCTACCCCGTCATGGGCGTCGTCCGCAGCCACCACGAAAAATGGGACGGAACCGGATACCCGGACGCCCTCGCCGGCGAAGACATCCCCCTCGGAGGACGCATCCTGGCGGTGGCCGATGTCTACGACGCCCTGACGTCCGATCGCCCCTACCGCGAAAGTTGGGAACACCAACGCGCCGCCGATTACCTCACGCAACAATCCGGAATCCACTTCGACCCGGTGGTTGTCGAAGCATTCCATGCCGCCATGGCCAAAGACCCCAGCCTCATGGCCTTGATCTCCGCGTCTCCCTCCAGAACCCCTACCATCGGGAACGAAATCAACCGCGCCGCCTTCGAATACCGCGCGGTCTACGAAATCTCCCGCATCCTCACTGAAGAACATAATGTCCCCGGCATCGCCGCAAAGGTCACCGACGCGGTACGCCAACTCTACGACGCCTCAACGTGCCTGATACTGCTGCGCGACGGCACCACACTCTCCGTAACCCAATGCTCCGGCGCCAACTCCGGACATTTCCACGCAGCCACGGTCGATCACTGGAATGGTCCGACGGCCGACACATTCCTGAGTGGACAAGGACGAATCGGCACCTACGACTCAGCCGATCTTCTGCTCACCGCGGCGACCGACTCCTGGACACCACTGAAATCCTGCGCAGTCGCCCCCCTACGCACCGAAGACGGCACAATTCTCGGAACCATCAACCTCTACAGCTCCGGCGAGACCCGATTCCAAGCCGACGACCTGCGCATCCTGGAAGCTCTCGCATCCCTCGCCGCACACGGGATCGAAAATGCCATCGAGGACGAAAACAAAAAACAGACCCGCGGCACCGATCTGCTGACCGAACTCCCCAACCGGGAACGATTCACCGAAATCGTCACCCAAACCGCCCGCCAGGCACAACCGGGAGAGACCTGGACGCTCCTGCTGCTGGATCTGGCACAACTGCGCACCATCAACCAGACCTACGGTTACGAAACAGGCAACGCCATCCTGAAGGCGGTGGCTCCCACGCTCAAACCGTCGCTGCCCGACAACGCGGTTGTCGCACGACTCGAGTCCGACCACTTCGCCCTCCTCGTCCCGAACTGCAGCTCCCCGCGCAACCAAGACTGGGAAAACATGGTCCGCGCCAGTCTGAAACATATCGCGCCGCTGCGATTCGCCTCGGGAACCCAACCCGCACTCGATGTCCGCACCGGATCCGCCCGCTTTCCCACCGAATGCGACAACCCGGAAACATGGATGGACACCGCTCAACAACGGCTGGAGCAACGCCAAAGCGAGAAACGCACCATTCCGGCGGCGGCATAAATCAACGCAGCCCCCCAAAGGCTTCCTGACGATTCCGAGGCAAGCAAAACCGAACACCTCCGCGTTTGCGCCCCAACACGCACCGTATCGTCGCGTCCCAGAGGGCTACGGACGCCCCCCACTGCCCGGGCACAGCGCGTAGACCCCACCGCTGCCAGCCGAAATTCATAAACTCCCAGTCGGCAACAGTTCCGCGAATTCATCCTCGGTCAGTACGGCAACCCCCAAATCCGTCGCCTTGGCCAACTTGCTCCCCGCACCCGGACCCGCCACCAAGTAATTGGTCTGGCGACTCACCGAACCGGACGCACGCCCGCCCAATCGGCGCACCAAACCCTCCGCCTGCTCCCGGGTAAATCGCTCGAGTGCCCCGGTGAACACAAAAACCTTCCCCGCAAAATGGTCCGATTCCGCCGCACCCGACTCTGGTGCCGGCTCCACCCCCACCGCCAGCAACCGTTCCACCAAATCGCCGTGTGCCCCGAACCACTGCACAACACTCGACGCGGTAGCCGGACCCACCTCGTGAACCTGCGAAAGAACATCCTCATCCGCCCCGCGCAAACGTTCCAAAGTTCCGAAATGCGACGCCAAGACCTGCGCCGCACGCTCCCCCACATGACGGATTCCCAACGCCACCAGGAATCGGGGCAAGGTGGTCCGACGTCGGGCGTCAATCATCTCCAATAGATTGCCCGCCAGTTTGGTCCCCATACGTTCCAGAGGCAACAACTGCTCCTGAGTCAAACAGAACAAATCCGAGGGGTCCTTCACCAGGCCGGCATCGATCAACTGCGCCAACCGCTCGCCACCCAATCCCTCGATATTCATCGCGGAGCGACTCACAAAATGCTCCAGACGGGTCTGCAACTGGGCCGGGCAACCCTCTGCATTCGGACAACGTGCCACCGCTTCACCGTCGGCGCGGACAATCTCCGCACCGCACGACGGACATTGAACGGGCATGGTCCACGGCACGGATCCCACAGGACGACGCTCTGTCCGGACCTGGACCACCTCCGGTATCACCTCGCCGGCACGCTGGATCACCACCGTATCGCCAACACGCACATCCTTGCGCGACACTTCGTCCTGGTTGTGCAATGTCGCCCTCGAAACCACCACCCCGGCACAGTTGACCGGGCGCAATCGCGCGAGCGGGGTGATGGCACCGGTCCTGCCCACCTGCACCGCAATCTCCTCGACCACCGTGTCGACCTGGAGCGCCGGATACTTGAACGCAATCGCCCAACGCGGCGCACGGGCCACCTGACCAAGTTCCTGCTGCAACGCAATGCTCTCGACCTTGACCACCATGCCGTCCGTGTCATAGCCGAGTTCGTTGCGACGCTGAGCCCAAAGACCCACATGCGCGATCACCGCGTCGATATCCGAACAAAGCACCCGGTGCGCATCCACCGGAAAACCCCACCCCGCCAACGTCGACAACAACGCGCTTTGGGAGGATGCAGACCATCCCGATGTCTCTCCAACCGCGTAAAATGCCGCGCTCAAGCGACGCGACGCCGTGATCCGGGAGTCAAGTTGACGCAAACTCCCCGCCGCCGCATTACGGGGATTCGCGAACGTCGGCTCGCCGGACTCTTCCCGTGACGCATTGACACGGGCGAACTCACGGTGCTCCAGATACACCTCGCCACGCACTTCGAGCAACTCGGGCCAACCCGTCCCCGACAGGCGCAACGGAATCGAACGCACTGTCCGCAGGTTTGACGTAATGTCCTCGCCCATCGTGCCGTCGCCGCGGGTCGCGCCCTGCAGCAGGACACCGTTGCCGTAGGTCAACGACACCGCCAGACCATCGAGCTTCAACTCGGCCGAATACGCCACCGGATCCGACTCGGACATACCGAGGTGACGCTTCACCCGTGTGTCGAATTCGCGCAGCTCATCTTCCGAGAACGCATTGCCGAGCGACAGCATCGGGCGACGATGGGCGACACTGCCGAACGCCGCAACCGGAGCCACCCCGACCCGGACCGTCGGGGAATCGTCGGAACGCAACTCCGGACGACGATCCTCCAGATCCTGCAACTCCCGCAGCATCGCGTCGTAGTCCGCATCGGAAACCGTCGGGGCATCGTGGACATAGTAGGCGACATTGTGACGATGGATCTGGTCACGCAACCAAGCCACACGCGCGGCTTCCGGATCGGTTGTGGGAGAAATTTCACTCATTTTGGGGTCATTCTAACAGTGACGGGAACATTGCCACGACCCGGTACGCAACCGTAAAATGAAAATCCGATCGATAGACTGCCACGGCGCGCCCGCCAATTGCCAGACCGACCGCTGAACACAACCATGCCCTCCCACAACCCGGCCGACATCGAGGAAATCCTCGTCGACCAATCCACCCTCGCCGCCAAGATCTCTGAACTCGGGGCCCGGATCACCGCCGACTACGAAGGCCGCGACCTGCATCTGGTCACCATTCTCAAAGGCTCGTTGCCGTTCCTGGCCGACCTGATGCGCGCCATCGACTTGCCGGTCACCGTCGACATGATGGGGATCGCATCCTACAACGGCACCCAGTCGTCCGGCGAAGCACGGGTCACCAAGGATCTCGACCAGCCGATCGCAGGACGTCATGTCCTGGTGGTCGAGGACATCATAGACACAGGGATCACGTTGGGGTATGTTTTGCGTAACCTGCGCCAACGTGCTCCCGCGTCGGTGCGTGTCGTCACCCTGCTCGACAAACCCGCCAACCGCGGGAGTGTCATCGAACCGGATTATGTCGGCTTCACGGTCCCCGACCGCTTTGTCATCGGCTACGGCCTCGACTGGAACGAACGTTACCGAAACCTACCCTACATCGCCGTCCTGAAGGCCGATGTCTACAGTGGACCCGACTAGCCGGGCGACACGAATCAAGTCGCCCAGACGATCACACGCCATGAACGAAGAAAACAATCCTGATTCCACAGAGGATTCGACAACCCCGGCACCGGGGGTGTCATCTCTGAACGAGACCGCCGCCCGGGTGACCGACATCGCCTTGGGAATCGGCGCCACCGCAGTGGAATCCCTCGACCGCGCCGCACGCTCCCTCGACCACGCGGTCCGGCATGTAGTCGGGAATGCCCCTGAACTCCTCGACGAATTGGAAGTAAAAGGCAAACCAGTCCGCGAACGCTTGGCATCCCTCATCGCCAACACCCCGCGCCTCCCCCAGTCCCCCAGTCAATCCGCAACCGCGACATCCCGCGCCACCGACGACATCGCCTTGCTGGAGGCGCGTGTCCGCGAACTGGAAGCCCAACAAACCAGCACCCCATCCACGACAACCACCCGCGAACCCGTGTCGCCCTACGCCGACGAGCCCGTGTTCCCGGCATCAGACCCAACCCAAGAACCGCAGATACCCGTTGACAACTTGGTCGAGTCCAACCCTTCCGGTAATCCGGACGACACCCCGAGCAGCAATCCCGACCGGGTTCCCTAAATGACCCGAATCACCTTGGCGTCCGCATCACCGCGCCGCCGTGAACTGATCGCCCACCTCGGCGTCTGCTGCACCATCATGCCCAGCGCCTTTGACGAGGAGTCGGTCGCGGACTCGGCGACGCCCGAGGAATATGTGCTGGCTGCCGCGATCGGCAAGGCCCACGATGTCGCCCGGCATTGCGACGGCATTGTCATCGGAATCGACACCGATGTGGTCGATCCGGACGGCGTGATTCTCGGCAAGCCCTCCACTCCCGAAGCGGCCCGCGCCATGCTGCAATCCCTGGCTGGCCGAACCCATCGTGTCCTATCCGGAGTGGTTGTCGCCGAATCAACCGGGGGCAATGTCAACCGACAGTCAACCGCCGTCGTCGAGACAAAAGTCACCATGGCGCCGCTCGATCGCGAGGCCATCGACGCGTACATAGCCACCGGCGAACCCTTCGACAAGGCCGGCGGCTACGGTATGCAGGGGGGCGCGATGCCGTTTGTCACCCGGATTGACGGCGACCCGTCCAACGTGATCGGCATTCCCCTTTGGACACTCGCGCAGATGCTGCGTGAATTCGACATCCCACTTTGGACGCGCGAGGAAACCAATCGATGAGCCGTTTCCTCGAATTCAGTGTGCATGGAACCGTCGACAATGTCCCGGAACGGGCCCGGCGGGCGTTTCAATCCGTCGGTCGGCTGCGCAGTTTCGATCCCGTGGACGGCATCCAAGGCACCATCCGCGCAGGGTCGCAAACATCCCAGGTCGAAGTCAAATGGAAGCCGGGGCGCACCGACGGCAAATTGCAGATTGAAATCACCGCACGCACCGATCAGCCTTCCAACCGTGACGGCGACGCGGCACTGTACGCGTTTGTCCGGGCGTACCGCGACACACCGTGGCCGAACTCCGCGGACGATTCCGAAAAGCGCAAGCGGACACTGGGCCGGTGGATTCTTTCCCTAGCCATCCTCGGCGCAGCAACCGCCGCTGCGGTCTGGGTGGCGCAACACTGACCACCGGTCGTACCGTACAATCCGAACATGGCTGACCAAGCAAACGAAACCCCGGTCGAACGATTCGCGCGCATCTACGGAACCCCGGAACGCGGCGCACAACTCTGGGCACAGTGGATGCAGTCCCAAACCGAAACCACACGGGCGGTCATGGAAAACGCCGCCGCGTCGGTCGCCGAAGACAAGGACATCACGATCGAGGAAGCCCGAACGTTCCTGGCGCTCCAGAAACTGATCGAAGACCGCGGCATAAAGTTCGTGGAACAAACCCTGCGTGAACACGACCGCAGCGCGCTGGCGGCGACCCGAACGCTCACACCCATGAAACCGCAGCCCAAGCGCTGACCTGGATTCCCGGGAACCCTACGGCGCAACCGAACGCGGTCGCTGGCCTGTATCCCGCAACCCGCAGAGGGTGTTTACTCCAGACCGAACAAGCCATCCGCCACCGGTGACGGCACCACCTTCTCCCAGACACGTGCCTGCGGTGACGACAACGGGTACCGCTCCCGGTCCTTGCCTCCCACCCACGCCACCGCGTCGCATCCCACCGATACCGGCTCGCAATTTTCTTCGACGCGACACGCCACCGCTGTCAGCACAATCCGGCGCGTCGTAACCCCGTGGCGATGGGTGGCGAGTATTCCTCCCGGTTCGGCCGCCAGCCCCACGACCTCACGGCAGGCCCGCACCGCCGCATTTTCTACCGATTCACCCGGTTCCGCAGTCACCCGAGGCAACTCCCACAATCCACCCCAAAGCCCACCGACCGGACGACGAACCAGCAGGACACAGTCCCCGCGCCGAATCACCGCACATATGTCCGATTGCTGCGTCAACGCCGGTTTCGGCGCGAAGTGCGGATAACTCTTCGGATCCCCGCCAGCATTCGCCCGGCACAGGCCGTTCCACGGACACGCGCCACAACGCGGCTCCGGTTGGCAAACCAACGCACCGAGCTCCATCAATGCTTGGTTGAAGTCGCCGGCACGCCCCGGAGGCAAGAGCTCGCCGGCACGTTTCCACAACCGCTCCACCACCTCCGACGATTTGGGGTCGCTCTCGATGGCATCGAACCGGCACAACACCCGCACCACATTGGCGTCCACCAACGCGGTATCCCACCCGAATGCGATTGAGCCCACCGCCGCCGCGGTGTACCGACCTACCCCCGGAAGCGAACGCAACGATTCGGGATCCGCGGGAAACTCTCCCCCGAATTCATCCACAATCCGCTTCGCCGCCGCATGCAGGTTCCGCGCCCGCGCGTAGTAACCCAGTCCGGCCCAATACGACAGCACCTCGTCCAGGGACGCTTCCGCCAGATCCCGGACCGACGGGAAACGTTCCATCCAACGTAGCCAAAACGGGGTCGCGGTGGCCACCTGGGTTTGCTGCAACATGGTTTCCGAGATCCAGATCGCGTACGGATCGGAGGTCCGGCGCCAGGGCATGTCGCGACGATGCACTGCATACCAATCGAGAAGGAGGTCGGCGGGGGACGTTTCGGGTCGGGAAGACATCGCCCCATTATGGCCGGGTCGGGCCCGGGTTCGGTTCGTTTTGAAAATACAAAAGCCCCCCGGACTTGCATCCGGCGGGCTCTTCGAAGAATCTCGGAAAACGTCAGTGCGCAGGCAGACGTCCCGTATTCTCGCCATTGTCCGACTTCGGTTCCTTGAACGTGAACCCGAAGGCGACCGCGGAGAACAAGGTCAGCACCGCGGGCACCAGGAAAACCATCGGCCAGTCCACCACCGGCGCTCCGGCGACCTGCTTCGTGAAACCGTCCTGAAGTTTGCCGGAAAGAACGGATCCCAGGTAGTTGCCGACTCCCAAGGTCACCAGCGTGAACAGCGACTGGGCGGAGCCGCGGATGTCCTTGGGCGCAACCCGGTCGATGTAGAAGTAGCTGGTGATGAACACGAACGCAAACCCGACCCCGTGCAGCGACAACGACAATACCACCGGCAGAAACGCCTTGGTGGCGAAAATGAAGTACCGGATCGCCCAGGCCAGGGTTCCAACCACGAGCGTGGTGCGCATGCCGAACTTGCGCAGGAAGATCGGCAACAAGACGGCCAACGAGATGATTTCCGCGATCTGGCTGGTCGACTTGTACGGGGCGATGTACTTCTCCTCGACCCCGAGGCTGCCGAGGAACTGCCCGGACAGCGTGTAGAAGAACTGGAATTCCGCGGACGCCACCAGCGAAATGAGAATGAACGCGGTGAAGCCGGGAACCTTCTTGAACAGCTCGAACGCCTTGAGAAACGCCCAGGGATCCGGGGCTTCCTTGTTCGGCGGGGTGTGCGGCACCAGGAACGAACTGATCGCCCAGAGGACGCCGGCACCGGTTGAAATCGCCATTTCGGAGACCGGGAACGACTTGAGGTTTTCCTTGGCCCACATCACCGCGAAGGCGACCGCCACCCAGCCGATGGTGCCCATGGTGCGGATGACCGAGAACGCCCGCTCACGTTCCGCTTCCGTGGAGCCCTCTTCCTTGCTGAGGTGGTACAGCGTCAGCGAGTTGCCGATCCCGATCGTCGGGGCGAACGCAATCGACCACAGCACCAGCCATAGCCCGAGCCCACTCACCGGAATCAAACCGGCCACCAGGTCGCCGACCTTGTCCTGACCTGCCATCATCCACGCCGAACCGGCGCAGACCAGGCCCGAAACCCCCATGTACAACTGGCCCGGCACCTTGCGGTCCACCAATTGGCCACCGACAAACGGCACCACGATACACGCGAGCCACAAGACCCCGAAGATCGCACCGATCACCGTCCCCGACGCCTTGAAGACACCATCCGGATTGCCCAGAGTGGCGCCGAGGACCGGAGCCCACGCGCCCCAGGCGGCGTATTGGAAGAACATCATCGCGCCGAGCAAAACCCGGACACGCATCTTGTTGGACATCGAAAAACCCTCTCCCGAGGCAAAAAGTGCCCCATTCTAACACGGGGCTCCGCCGGTAACGGACGCCCGGCTTCGGACGCCACGTCCCTGACTGCCCTGCCCGAAACAGCCTGCCGAACTACAAACCGAGGTCGCGCAGTCGGGAGCGCACCAGCGCCGCCGCGGTGTCGGGATCCCCAGCCACCGGTTCGGGAGCCAACACCTCGCACGCGACATAACCCGTGTAACCAGCCCGCCTGAGACCGTCCACATACTCCGCCAAATCGATCACACCGTCGCCTGGCAACACACGACGGTTGTCGATCGCGGTCTCCGGCGTGGCCCCCACCGGAGCGTCGTTGATATGCGCATGCACGATCAAGTCATCCCCGAGACGCACCAGATCGTCGCCGTTCGCGCCGGTGGTGTAGTTGTGGTACGAGTCGACCATGAACCCGACATTGGGCTCGCCGATCCGCGCGATCAAGTCGAGGGTGGCGTCCACCGTCCAAACCGTCGGCTCCGAACCCATCGCGTTGGCGCCGCCCGCACGCAGATGGTGCGGGCCGACAAACTCGAGACCCAGGCGCGCCCCGTGGCGGCCGAGAACCTGCGCCAATGCACGGAACCGATCGGACGTTTCCAACATCCACTGCTCCGTCGGACGGTCGCTGGCGGGAGGCATCCACGTGCAGCAGCGCGTGCAGCCGAGCGCCGCCGCGAAACGCACCCGATCCTCGAAGCCGTCGAAGCCCTGGTCGAATGCGGCTTGGTCGCGACGCCATTCCACATCGAGGCCGTAGGTGGCCGGAGCGACACCGATGCCTGCCATCCATTCGCGCAGGGCGTCGACTCCACCCATGGATTCAGCCGCCACCATCGCGCCGCCCACGCCGAAATCGATACCGTCGAAGCCGTGCCGCGATGCCAATTCGGCGAATCCGCGGAAATCCAATCCACCCGCGCCAATGCCGGCGCCACACAACGAAACCTTCATCCGCTACTCCTGAAACAAAATGCAAACCGGCGCCGGCACCGGCCATTCCTTGCCGGTCGGGGTGAGACGACCGCGCACGGGATCGACCGCGAACGCGACAATGTTGTTGGTTTCCTGCCCGCCCACCAGCAGGTAACGACCATCCTTGGAGAGCGCGAAATTGCGCGGGGTCTTGCCGCGGATGGGCTCCTGGCCGAGCGAAGTCAGCCTGCCGGTACGCTGGTCGATCGCAAACATCGCGATCGAGTCGTGCCCACGGTTGGAGCCGTACAGGAACTTGCCGTTCGGGTGGATGTCGATATCGGCGCAGGTGCTGGACCCCTTCCAACCCTCCGGCAATGTCGAAATGGTCTGAAGCTCCGTGAACGAACCCTCCTTGCCGTCGTAGGCAAGTACCGTGATCGTGCTCAGCAGTTCGTTGATGGCATACGCGAACTTGCCGCTGCGGTGGAACGCGAAATGACGGGGACCGGATCCGGGAGCCATCGAAATCGATGCGGTCTTGGCGGGGACCAACTTGCCCTTCGTCGTGTCGAGGGTGTACGTGAACACCTTGTCGGCACCGAGATCCGCGACCACCAGGAAACGTCCGGCCGGGTCGAAGGTGACCGAGTGGGCGTGCGGGCCTTCCTGACGCGCCGCGTTCGGTCCGGTCCCCTTCTGCTGCAGGACATCCGTGGCCGGACCGAGGCTGCCGTCGATTTCCACCGGAAACACCGCGACATTGCCGCTGCTGTAGTTGGCGACAACCACCCACTTGCCGGTGCGGTCGAGCGCGAGATGGCACGGATGCGCGCCGTGGGTGGACTGCTGGTTGAGCAGCCGGAGCATGCCCTTGTCGCGGTCGATGGCAAACGACGCGATGACTCCGTTGTCGTTCTCGACCACCGCATAAAGGAATCGTCCATCGGGGCTGGTGGCCAGATACGACGGGCTGTCGACCTTCGGGGCGGTGGAGAGGAATTCCAACGCACCGGATGCCGGGTCGTAACGATAGACATAGATCCCCAGGCTGGGGTTGTTGCGGGTGTAGGTCCCGATGTAAACGAGGGACTGCTTTGCCATGGTGCCTCCGAATAACGGCGTGAAGTCCCGGAAAGAACCTGCGATCGCCGAATATTGACTGTCCATTTCGCCCGAAGGAAAAGGATTCCTGCGCGCGCCGGGGAACCTGCCCTGTTGGAGGACGGCATGCGGACAGACCTGAACGGCAGGGTGGCGCTGGTGACAGGCGCCGCACGGGGAATCGGAGAAGCCATCGCGACAGCGCTCGCCCGGGACGGCGCGACCGTCGTATGCACCGACATCGATGTCGCCGGCACAAGAAACACCGCGGGCGCGATCGGCGGAATCGCGTTGCCGCTCAATGTGGCCGATGAAACCAATGTCCAGTCGGTCGCGGACACCCTCGCCGAACGGTTCGGAAAGATCGACATCGTGGTCAACAACGCCGGGGTCAACACCATGGCCCACCGCGTGACCATCGACCAATTCCCGGTGGATGAGTGGGACCGCATCGTGGACGTCGACCTGAAAGGGGTTTATCTGGTGTCGCGGGCGACCATTCCGTTGCTCCGCAACTCCGACGCCCCCCGCATTGTCAACATCGCCTCCATCGCCGGACTGGTGCCCCTGCGCCTGCAATGCGCGTTCACCGCCGCCAAGGCGGGTGTCGTCAACCTCACCCGCGCCATGGCGATCGAACTGGGACGCGAGGGAATTCTGGTGAATGCGGTCGCGCCCGGCTCCACCATGACCGAAGGCACCAAACAGCTCTTCTACGGCGACAACGACCTGTTCCGGGAATCCGCGCAGCGCATGACCGACCACATCCCGCTGTGACGACCCGGAACGGTGGAAGAAATCGCGCGCGCCGTTCTCTTCCTCGCCGACCCCGAATCCAGCTACATAACCGGGCAATGCCTGACCGTCGACGGCGGATGGACCGCCGGATACCACCGCGAATTCTAATCACCCGACGAATCCGACCTCGGAACGCTGCTGTCCGAGTCGGATGTTTCTCCTGAAACCCACCCTCCGAAAGGTCTCTCCGATGGCGAAAATCACCCAGTTCCAAGGCTACACCGGCGACCGCGAACCGCTGATCCCGAAGCCGGACGTCCCGCCGGACCCGATGATCGTGACCGCGCAGGATGGCGTGCCCGTGGTGTACCCGGGATGCCACGGTGTGGGCGTGCGGGTGGTGCACCCCGTAAACCCAAATGCGCCATCGAAAAACCTCGGCCTGGTGCTGTTCTACGTTCCGCCGCATGTCGTGCTCGAACCCGGTTCGCACGAGACCGAAGAAACGTATGTGATCCTGGAAGGCTCCGGCAAGATGACATTCGCCCGTTACCAGCGCGATGTCAAGAAAGGCGATTTCGTCTACCTGCCCCCGTGGTGTGTGCACGGGATCGAGAACACCGGTAACGAAACCCTGGTCGTCCTCATCTGCACGTCCCCGCCGAATCCCTAACCCGAGCGACTCCGCGGGGAACGTCACGCCAACGCGACAAGTGGCGGTTCACCCGATGCGCTGCGAAGATCGGGGCGCGACACCCGAGCACCGCACACCGGGACGCACACCCGCCTTCCCAATCGGCCCATTGGTTCTTGATTGGTACCAATTGGTCCGAAACAGCAACGATAATTCGGGGGACTTCCCATTGGAATTCCCTGATTTCCTCTTGAATCGGGCGATAGGATGGTCTACACGAATGGAACCAATTTTCGCGTTTCCCACCGGACCGGTCCATACCCGGTGGGCGTCCCCGGAAAACCCCACCGCCGCGCCCGGGGCGGGCGGCACTGTCGACGGCGGGCGCAAGGGACGGCCTTGGGTGCCGATCCGGGCCGGCGAAACCCTGGTGCTGGCCGAGGAAAACGCAGCGTCGGGAACAATCCGCCGAATATGGATCACCATCGACAACCGCACCCCGCAGATGCTGCGCGGACTGCGCCTCGAATGCACCTGGGACCACGCCGAAACCCCCGCGGTCGATGTCCCGATCGGCGATTTCTTCTGCCACGCCAACGGACGCATGACCGCGTTCGAGAATGCGCTGTTCTCCAGCCCCGAGGGACGTAGTTTCTGCTGCACAGTCCCGATGCCGTTTCGAAACGCCATGCGCATCGCACTGGTCAATGAATCCGGCGTCGACCTGCCGATGTGCTTTTACGACATCGACTACACGGTGGGTGAAACCCATCCCCCGGAAGTCCTCTGGTTCCACGCCGGTTTCCACCGGGAAAACCCCACCCGAATGCGCCACGATTTCACGGTCCTACCCGAAGTCCACGGGCGCGGCCGGTTCCTCGGATGCACGTTCGGAGTGCGCACCAACCGCGCGTCCTACGGCACCACGTGGTGGGGCGAGGGTGAAGTGAAGGCCTACCTTGACGGCGACACCGACCTGCCCACCCTCTGCGGCACCGGCACCGAGGATTACATCGGCACCGGATGGGGCCAAGGCGCCTATGCGCACCAGTACCAAGGCTGCCCGCTCGCCGACACCGAAACAGGTCGTTACAACTTCTACCGCCTCCATATCCCCGACCCGGTCTGGTTCCACGAATCCGCACGCATCACCATCCAGCAAATCGGGTGGGGCAGCGCCGAGGACCGCGCGCTCATGCGCCACCGCGGCACCACCCCGCTGCGCACCGCCGAGAATCCGGTGCCCTGGGACGAGTCGGACCCGGACGGCGGGATATTCGAACGTGACGACGATTGGTCGGTGTGCAGCTGGTTCTACCTCGACCGGCCCTCCCGGGCAGTTCCCGACCTGTGCCCAGTCGACGAAAGGATTGCCGACCTGTGAACCCGGTGTTTCCCAATCCCGATCAACTCCTTCCGAAGATCTTCGAACTCCACGAACGGCTGCAATCCCGCCTCCACGCCGACCTCAAGGCCCAGGAGGAAGCCGACCGGGCCAGCACCCTCGACGGAGTGGCGGATGTTCGCGGCGGCGACACCATCTACACCATCGATGTCCACGCCGAGGAGATCATCGAGCATTTCTGCGACGAATGGGCGCGCGAGATCGGGACCTTCGTCCTGATTGCGGAGGGTATCGAGGACGCCGGATGGCGGGTCTTTCCGGAAGGCGCTTCCGAGGACGATGCCCGGTTCCTGATGATGGTGGACCCCATCGACGGCACCCGCAACCTGATGTTCAACAAACGTCCCGCCTGGGCCCTCACCGGCATCGCACCGAACCGGGGTCGTGCCACCACGCTCGCCGATATCGAGGTGGCGGTGATGACCGAACTCCCCACCACCCGCAACCTGCTCGCCGACCGCCTGTGGGCAGTGCGCGGACAGGGGGCGCACCGTGAGGCCCGCAATCTGGTGGACGGCACCTGGACCCGCCTGCCGATCCGGCCGTCACGCTCCGCATCGCTCGCCCACGGGTACGCGTCCCTGGTCAAGTTTTTCCCGCCCGCCAAGGGAGCCACCGCCGCGCTCGAAGAGCGCCTGATGGAGGCGGTTGCGCCCGAGGACGGGGAAAATCCGGTGGTTTTCGACGATCAGTACATGACCACCGGCGGACAACTCTACGAAATCATGGTCGGCCACGACCGCTTCCTCGCGGACCTGCGCCCGGTCTTTTTCGATGTCCTGGGCCTGCCGCCCAAGCTGGTCTGCCATCCGTACGACATCTGCACCGAGCTGATCGCCCGCGAGGCGGGAGTGGTGGTGACGGATGAGAACGGGCGTCCGCTCGACGCACTCTTCGATATCCGTGCCCCGGTGGCCTGGGTGGCGTTCGCCAACCAAACCCTGCGGGATCGCATCGAGCCGCACCTGCACGCCCTGCTCGCCGAATTGCGCGAGGGAAGTGGAAAGCAGGGGCTGCCCGCCGCCAGGCTCGGATGACAATTGGTCGTTTTTTCTCGACTCCTTCGGCCAGTTCCGAGATTCCGTCAAGTTGACAACGACAACATGCCTTTCGACTCCCTCCGGGAGTACTGAAATTCGGCAGACGTTGGAAACGTAAACGACAACCCGATTTTCGACCCGACTCGACAACCACCCACGTAAAGGACTCCGAACAACCCATGGCATCGGTACGCAAGGCAGTGATCACCGCGGCGGGACGCGGAACGCGGCAGTTCCCCGCCACACGCTCCCTCCAGAAGGAAATGATGCCCCTGGTGGACCGGGACGGTGTCGCCAAGCCGACCATCCAGATCATTGTCGAGGAGTGCCTGGCGTCCGGAATCGAGGAAATCTGCATAGTCGTGTCGCCGGGAGGCGCCGAGCCGTTCCAACGCCATTTCGCGGGGCTCACCGACGACGAGCGATCGGCGTTCCGGGGCAAAGAATGGGCCCTTGCCCAAGCCGACACCCTGCGCCGCATCGAGGAACGAGTCCGGTACGTCGAGCAACCCATCCCCGATGGATACGGCCATGCGGTCTACCAAGCCCGCGACTTTGTCGGGGACGAACCGTTCCTGCTGCTGCTTGGGGATCATGTCTACATTTCCGGCATCGCCAAACGATGCGCCCAGCAGGTGATCGACACCTATTCGCTGGTGCAGTGCGCGGTTTCGGGGGTCCAGCAAACCCCCGACGACAAACTGCATCTGTTCGGCACGGTCGCCGGTACGCGCCTCGGCCAATCCGACCCGTCCACCTACGCGGTCGAATCCATTGTCGAGAAACCGTCCATCGACTACGCCGCCGACCACCTGCAGACCCCGGGAGTCAAGCGGGGGTATTACCTTTGCTTCTTCGGGCAGCATGTGCTCCCGCCGCGCGTTTTCGAATGCCTCGAAAAACACATTGTCGACAACATTCGGCAGAGCGGGGAAATCCAGCTCACCAGTTCGCTGGAGATGCTGCGTACCCTCGAGCGGTATGTGGCGGTCGAAACCGTGGGCGAGCGCCTCGACATGGGAGTTCCACTCGGCTATATCGAAACCCAGATCGCGCTCGGGCTTTCCGGTGTGGAGCGGGAAGAGGTGCTGGCCCTGATGCTGCGCCATGTCGCGCGATCCGCTGGACGCAAGGCGTTCGGACCGCTCTAGAAACCCGGCCCCTAAGCCCAAACCACGGCGCGGCGTTCCCGGTTAACCGCCGGTGTCCCGCCAGGCGCGCACCAGGTCGAGCAACGCATCGTCGTTTCCAACATTTCCCGGGAACACGACCAGCGGCAAGCCCGGCCAGCGGCTCTCGGAGCCTCCGATCCATACCGGAACTCCCGGAAGGGCCGCGCCGGCCACCCAAGCCCGCACCATCCCGAGGCCGTCCACGGCAGTCCGGCTGGACGTTATCCCGCCTTTGGAAACCACCGCACGCGGCCGGATCGGGGTGCGCACCACCACCTCGGCAAGGGCATCGGCGACCACACCGCCGCTGTCCAGCATCCCCGCCTGACTGCGCTCCCGGCTGGTGAACACCACCGTATCGACGCCGTCCCGCAGCGACTCGGAAACGGCACGGACGCACCGCTCCACGGCTTGGTCGCGACCGCTTGCGCCCCCCAGCACCGCGTTGACATCCAGCTCCACCCCGCGCACCTTCCCGTCCGCGATCAACCGAGCCAGCTGGCGGCTGGACTTGTCGACATAACTGCCGACCACCACCAACAGCGGCCCGGAGTCCCGTTTCAGGGATTCCGGTTTCAACACCGGCCGCGGCGCAATTCCCGAACGCTCGGCCGCGTAATCGGCAGCGGTCCGTGCGATCAGGCACTGGCCCTGGTCCTCGAGAACCCGCACGGCGTCCACCAGCCGAGCCACATCGTCGCGCACCAGCGCGTCGGGGACCACCACCCGGAATGTCCGCAGGCCATCCCGCAGTCGTTCCACCAGAATGGCCTGCGGTCCGCGGATGGTCGCCAAATCCACCAACCCGACCTCTGCGGAACGGATGGCGCCGCGCGATCGTTCTTCCACCCAAGCGGGCAGGAACGAAGCCCGGTAGCCGAAGGTGGTGTCGCGGGCGAATTCGGTTTCGCCCACCGGGATCCGGTTGCCTCCCGGGTCGATCAGGAAGTGGGTTCCGGCCTCGGTGACCCGCCCGCCAGCGGCAAAGAACGGGCAGAGGAGCACGGGAGCACCGGGCATTCCCAGCGCATCCGCCAGTGCGTCGACCTCGGCCGGGAAATGTCCGCGCAGGGTCGAGTCGGAGCGGCTCACGACCGTGAACGGGATTCCGGTGTTCGACGACGCCCGGGCCAGCATCTCTCCAGTCTCGCGGGCGATCCGGACGGCTTCCGCTTCCGGCAGCGCCCGGCTGTTGGTGAGGAGGAAGCAGGCCGGGGACGGATCCCGCAGCTCGTTTTCCAGCGCCTCCGTGTCCCAACGGGTCAGCACCGGAACCCCGTGTACCGACTGGGTGCCTGTCGGATCGTCGTCGAGGACAAACGGCTTGGGTGCCTGTTCGGGATCGATACCCATGCGGTTCGCGTGTCCCGAATTCAACCGACCGCTCCGCGGTGCCGTTGCCGAACCCCTTGCCACCCGGCTTCCCACCGGCGCCCGAGGTCGGCCTCTATTTCCCTCACAAACGGTGCCCCGGCGATGTTTCTGTTTTCGCCAGGATCGGCGCGGTGGTCGTACAACTCGACAGCAAAGACCTTGGAACGGTCGGCCGTTTCCACCCAACGGGTATAGCGGTACCGTTCGGTGCGCATCGAATAGCCCATGACATTGCGCCGCCCGACCGGTCGCGGGTATTGGCTGAATGCGGCGTCCTTCCACGGGGTGCGGGGCTTGTCGAGCAGGCGGACAAAGCTGTCACCTTCGCAGTGTGTTGGCACCGGCAGTCCAGCCAGTTCGCACAGGGACGGGTAAATGTCGACAAATTCGACCAGTTGGTCGGTGCGCCGCCCGGCCCTCGCGCTACCTGGTGCCGCCACAATCAGGGGCGCGTTCGTGTCGTTTTCCGCGTTCGAGTGCTTGCACCACGCTCCGTGTTCGCCGAGTTTCCACCCATGGTCGCCCCAGAGCACCACGATGGTGTTGTCCCAGAGGCGTTGCCGGTCGAGCGTGTCGAGCAGGCGACCGATCAAAGCGTCGGTGTAGCTGGTGGCCGCGCGGTAGCCGTGGATCAGGGTGCGGGCGAGGTCGGGCGGAATGGGACCGCGCGGGATGCCGCGGTAGTTGCGCAGCTCGCCACCGGGTTGGATGGCCCAATCCGGAGCCCCGGCCGGCGGCTGTGGATTCGGGGCGAGGCGGATCCGCGCGGGATCGTAAAGGTCCCAGTAGCGTTTGGGCGCGATGAACGGCAGGTGGGGTTTGGAGAAGCCGGCCGCCAGGAAGAACGGTTGGTTGCTTTTCGACCGACTGGCCAGGGTTTCGACCGCCCATGTCGCCGTTTTGCCGTCCCGGTAGAAATCATCCGCGACATCGGCGCTCTCGAATGCCGGCCCGCGCTGCCCCGGTTCACCGTCCCCGCCGCCGAATCGCGCACCCGCCGGACGATTTTCCGGTTTTGCGTACACCGGACCGTTCGGTGAACGCCACGGCACGGACCATGTCGGGGCATCGTCGTACCCGCCGTGGAAGATCTTGCCCATCCCTTCCACATGCCACCCGGCTTCCTTGAAATGCTGCCCGATCGTCGACACATTGGGGAGAGCCTTGCGGAAATGGGTTTGCAGGTCCCAGACCTTGGTGGTGTCGGGGCGGCATCCGGTCATGACGCTCGAGCGGGACGGCGAGCAGACCGCCTGCTGGCAGTAGGCGCGGCTGAAGATCACCCCGCGGCGTGCGAGACGGTCGATGTGGGGGGTCTTGACGTCCGGGTTGCCGTAGCAGCCGATGTCGGGGCGCAGGTCGTCGACAGCGATGAACAGGACATTGGGACGGCGGGTCGGTTCGGGCATCGGAAGAGCTCCGCGGGGAAGGATCTGAGGTAACGTTCACCCCGGCCGGCCCGAGTTCATGCCCTGTGCGGCACCGTAGGCACGCCAAAGCATCCGATTTGGCTTGGCCGGACGACGCAAGGCCCGGGCTTGGAAACAC
>CAZYBA010000004.1:7144-29449 GCA_964646105.1 uncultured Armatimonadia bacterium | reverse complement strand
CGTTGCCACACGCGGGGGGGAGATAGGCCACCACCATTTTGCCGGCTCGGTCGGTCGCGACCACCGGCCGGTCGTGTGCGGCGGTTTGTGGCGGGGCGCTTTGGAACCCGTCGCATTCGGGCTGCGGAACCAGTGGATGCCACGGGATGGATTCGAAAAACCGGCGCAGGTGGGTGAGATGGTTTGCGCCGGGCAGCGCGATGCCGGTCTTCCAGGACGTTCGCCCGTAGACCTTGTGCAGGTCGGAGTCGTTGGGACGTGCGATGGCCTGCCAGACTCCGTTTGCGCCGAGGGTGTATCCAGCGCAGCCGCTGAGCATCGCCATCCACGCCTTTTCCCGCATCATGGTGGTGGTTATGGCGCCGGGTCGCCCGGGATCCGCGCCGTCGTAAAGGAGTTCGTAGTTTGCCTCTCCCTCGATCTGCGGAATGGGGACGCGGCGGTCTTCGAAGAACAGGTTGTAGTAACCATCCCGGTTGATCCGTGCTTCGTGGCCGCCTTGCAGCAGGGTGAAATCGAGCCAGTCTTCGCCGCGGTAATGGGTTTTGAGCGACGCATCGGAGTGTGCGGTCCGCGGATGGCGGTAGGAATCGTGGTTCTTGTACGCGCGCCCGACCGCACGGACAACATCCCGGAAGAGATCGCGCTGGGAGTTGTTTTCAAACCAATGACTGTAGTGTCCGGTGCACTCCTGGAACATCAGCCACACCGACGGATAGGCGCCGTAGCGGGCGCAGAGGTAGCGCGCCATGGCGGTTTCCATCGGGGCCGTTTTGGTGTCGGGGCGCGTGGTGAGCAGGCCGTGGGTGCAGGCGGTGGCGAACCCGTTCTCGGCCAACCATCTCCATTTCGGGTCGATGTTTTCCTGGAACAGTTTGAGGTTGGGCAGGTTGCCGTCCCAACGTTCGAACAACTCCACTTGGTAGACATTGAACCGTTGGCGTTTGCGGGTGCGCGCCATCGCGAAAAAGTCGGGACCGGTGCCGTCGAGTCGTTCCTGTTCCCAGAGCCAGTGGGTGTCTCCGAGCCAGAAGAACGGAGTACCGTCGGCGTGGCAGAGTGAGCGGCCGTCCTTGGACACGGTCAGGAAGCCGTGGCGGAAGAACGGGTTGTCGCCGCGGTATGGCTTTGCGTCGATGATGCCGGATTGCCGGTGCAGCCCGTTGTCGTCGGCGGGACCGGCGGTGGTCCAGGTCCATCGACCGGGTGCGGTGGGCGCGAAGCGGATCTTGTAGCGATTCCCGCCGTCCCAATAGGCGGGTCGTCGAACCGTTCGCCCGCAGGGTCCGCGGAAATCGGCATCGACCACGGGGTCTCGGAACGGGTCGGCGTAGGATCGGGACGCGGTGAGGGAGATCTCGAAAGAGTTCCATGTCGCGACTGTGTCCGGATTTGTCCGCCGGGACTGCGGGATGGGTGAGGGCTGGTTCATCGGGAGAAGGGTGTTCGTGTGGCAGTGGGACTTGAATCCGGGCGGAGTCCATCCCGGAATCGGGAGAGGTCTGTTGCGCCGCACCCGCATTGCGTTCCCGCGGTGGGAACCGTATTCCTGCTCCGTGTCAGGATGTGGACGGCATCGCTTCTGCGTTCGAACGATGGTCGGGGGCTGTCATGCGGGAGGGGGGACGCGCCCGAAATCGCGCTCAACCGGACATGGTCTGCAAGGGATGCTGGGTCGGTTGTCAACGAGTGTCCGGGTCTGCAGTCAAACGTCCAGCTGTCAGGTTGCCTGTTTCTGTGGAAAATTTCCATGGCACGGGAGTAGTATTGCCGGCGACGTAAAGCGGGTGTTTCGGGGAGCCGTCCCGGTTGGTGCCCAGACAAACCCATTGTGTGGGCAAGTCGGTCAGCCAGCGTGTCTGTTGCGGATCCGCCCGTCGTCCCCAAGCAGCCAGGGCGACCTGCGTCGCGTGCAGGGTTTTCCGGACAATTCGCTGGTTTTCTGGGCCGATCGGGTCGGGATGTTTGTTGAGATGGCTCGGATCGGTGCTGCGCAGGGCGTAGACGTTGACCAGGCACAGTCCGCTCTTGCCGAGACGTCGGGCGAGGGAGACGCAACGTCGCACCGTCGGATCGTCACGGTCTGCGTCCGCCGTGCTGGGGTTGAGTCCGACCACCACCAGCCAGTCGGTGTCGGCGAGGGTGTGCAAGGGGCGGGATCCGCGTCGCAGACAGTAACGGTAGGTGCCGCAGTCGGACAGGGTCGCGTCGCGATGGGTCATTTCCGGGACGTCGAGTGGCGTGCCGTTTTCGTTGCCCGAGCAGCCGTCGGGGGTTGGCGCGCGGTGGTTGCCCGGCGACGTTCCGGTGGTTTCGCTGCGGTGGCGCGAAAGTTCGATCGCGGAAGGAACTCCGGTCGGGCAACGGGATGAACTGTCGGTCATGTTGGTCGTCATCAAGCGCATGCACGATTCCCTTGTGGCTGCACAGGCCGTCGACCGTTTCCTCGATTCCTTGCCGGAGGAGAAACGACAGCTGTTGGCGTCGCTACGACGGTGCCTGCACGCGATGGTTCCGGGCGCGGTGGACGCACTGTACTACGGCAAGCCGGCGGTGCGCTGTGACGCAGGTGCGGTGGTGGCCTACGGGACCACCGGTGGGGATTGTGTGTTGTACCTCCTGAGCAACCGGGTGGTGGGGGCGCACCGCGAACAACTTGCCGCATGGAAGACCAGTGTCGGGACCGTGCGTTTTACGCCGGCGAACCCGCTTCCCGGGACGGTGTTGGAGTCGTTGATCATGCAGCGTTTGAGCGAGTTGGGCCTTGCGGGGAACGGCGCGACGGACTCGGCGTGACTCCCCGCCCGCTGCGGTTGACGACGAAAGGTTGTCTGGCTGCGGGGTGCCAACAGCGCAGGAAGAACCGCGGTCGACGTTCAGCGGGAACATGGTGGTTTCAGGGCGGTGGGTCGAACAAACGGTCTTCTCATTCCGGGTAGTTTTGGTAACACTCTTGTAATTCGTTGCACCGTGGAATGGCTTCCATACCGAAGGGTAAGGAGGTCTGGGAAGTCGTGTCGAGGGTGCCCGATTGGATTTGCTATTGGATGGGGTGGTTTTCGGGCCTTATCGGGGCTGGGCAGTGGTGGGTCGTGAACGAGCGTGCGCGCTCTGCGCAAGGCTCCGGGTGGTTGGATTGTGCCTGGATCCCGATGCTGCCTGGGCGTGGCTTCCGGGGATTTCGGGAACCGGGTGCGGCAATCCGGCGTAGGCTCGGAGGAACTGCTTGTGCGGAAAGTTGTCCAATCCGTTACCGTGACCCCTGTTTTGCCCACTGTTGGTCGTGTCGTCCCCGTGGTCGTGAATCCTGCGAGCGGCCCGGTTTCGGCCGACACCCGCCAGCGTCGTATCGAGGAAGCGATGGCGCTGTGCGGTCGGTCAGCGTGTTTTTATCAAAGCCCGGAATCCACGGGATGGTCGGAGTTGATTTCCCGTGCCTTGTCGGAGACCGGGGCGGATCGTGTGTTGGTGTGTGGCGGCGACGGCACCGTGGGGGCGGCGTTGGCCGCAACCGCCCGTTCCGGTACGCCGGTGGGGATTGTGCCGGGGGGTACCGGCAACCAGTTGGCCCGCAATCTGGGAATTCCCTTGGAGACCGGTGCCGCGGTGCGGGTCGCGTTGGAGGGGCGCATCGTCCCCATGGACCTTGCGGTCACCGATCGTGGGGAGTGGTTGTGCCAGATGGGCGGGATGGGGCTTGACGCGCGGATGGTGGCGGACGTTGACGCGGTGCGCAAAGGGCGTTGGGGAGTGGCGGCGTATGTTTGGGCCGTGTTCCGCCACTTGGGTCCGCGCCGATTTCGTGTTCGCCTGCGATTCGATCGTGGAAGGGTGCGTCGGCGCAAGGTGTCGAGTGTTCTGGTGGCGAACGCTGGCCGGTTGTTGGGTGGGCTCGAGCCCGTCCCTGGAGCGTCCCCGCACGATGGAACGCTCCATGTGGGGGTTGTGAAGAGCCACACGCCCCTGCAATGGATGCGTCTGGCTGCGGCGCTGGCTACGGGTCGGGTGGCATCGGATCCGGCGGTCGAATTTTTCCAGGCCGCCCATGTTGTGATCGAAACCACGCATCCGGAGCCGTTTGAAATCGACGGGGAAGCGTTGGGGATGCGCAGCCGCGTGGAGTTCACGGTGTTGCCCGGTGCGGCGCGTGTGGTGGTTCCCCGGAAAAGTGTCTCGTCCACCGAGAATCGCGTTGGTATGCCGCCCGATGCTTTGCCGCGGGAGGCAGGTTCATGAAAACGGGCTGTCGATTCCAACAGTGCATCGGGATCGATTACTCCGGTGCCGCCGATGCCGATACAGCGTTGTCAGGCCTCCGGGTGGCGTCGGCGATTCCCGGCGGACCGACCGTCGATTGCGTTGCCGACAACGGCCGCCATTGGACACGTCGCGGTTTGGCGGATTGGCTGGACCGGCGACTGGCAAGCGGGGAGTCGCTGTTGATTGGTATCGACCACGGGCTCGGATTTCCGGAGGTCTGGAGGGAAACCCATGGGCTGCCGTCCGACTGGGACCGGTTGCTCGACATTGTCTGTGCGCGTTGGCCGGCCGACCGAGCAGGAGTGCGCGTCCGCGACTTGCGCCATCAACTTCCCGAGGGTGTCGAATCCGGGCTCGACGGCAACCCGCGTTGGCGCCGCCTGGCCGAGCGTCGCGTGGGGGCGAAGTCGGTGTTCCACTTCGATGTCCCGGGTTCGGTGGCGAATTCGACGCATGCCGGATTGGTGTGGGTACGCTGGCTACGGGAGCGGCACCGCGGAAAATTGCATTGCTGGCCGTTCGACGGGTGGGTTCCCGAACCGGGACGGTCGGTGCTTGCCGAGGCCTGGCCGGCGCTCTGGAACACGACACTCCCGGATCCCGGGCAGTCGCGGGATCGTCACGATGCCCGGGTTTCGGCCTCCGCGATGGCGGGTGCGGTTGCGGACGGGAGCGTCGAATCGTGGTGGGAGCCGTCGCTGTCCGAGTTGGATCGCGACGTGGCATGTCGGGAGGGATGGATCCTCGGGGTAGGATGACGGCAACCGCGCCGGGGCGCGGAGGGAGTGCATCAGGCATGGGACAACGGAAAGCACATTCAGACGCAGCAGACGGCCAATTGGCCCTCCATGTCGACGCTTACGGTGAGGAAACGGGACCGGAGCCGGAGACAGGACCGTTGTTCCTGGTGTTGGATTCCGAGACAAACGGGCTCCCGGTCAATTGGAAGTTGGGTTGGAAGTTCGTCGACAACTGGCCCCGGGTGGTTCAGTTGGCATGGGTTCTTTACACCGCTGATTTCAAAGAGTTGGATCGTAAGGCGCTTATAGTCAGGCCGGATGGTTTCGATATTCCCGAAGAAGCGTCACGAATCCACGGAATCACCACCGAGCGCGCACTTGCGGAGGGGAACGAGATCGCCGACGTCCTCGCCGAGTTCGAGAAAGCCGTACGCAGGGCGGATTGGTTGGTGGCACACAACGCGAGCTACGACGGTCCGGTGATTGCCGCGGAATTCTGGCGGCGCGGGGAAAATCCGCCGTTCGACCCGGCAGCGATGCTGTGCACCAAGATCGACGGGACGTATGTCACCAGGATTCCCAACGATTTCAACACCGGGTACAAGTGGCCGAAATTGGAGGAACTGCATCGGTTTCTGTTGGGAGAGGATTTCGAAGGTGCGCACGATGCGATGGTTGATGTCGAGGCGTGTGCGCGTTGCTTCTTCAAGAGGAAGGAAAACAACCAGATTCCCAAACTGCGGTCGCTTACCGTACGATGATGTCGCTCCGGACACCGGCGGGTGTTCCGGCTGGATTGCCCCGGCGCTGAACCGGTGTGCGCGAATATCGCGGCGACGACGCCGTGGTCTTGTGCAAACGAAACGAGTCCCACCATGATTTTCCGAAAACGTTTTGCCTCGTCACGCAGCAACATCGGCATCAATCTTGCCGAGCCGGCCGATTGGGGCAGCGAATTGCCCTTTGTGGATTTGTTCCGCACCGCCCGCCCTTGGATCAGCCAGCGCAATGGGGCGTCCTGGGGCAGCGGGCCCAAGCTTTCGCTGGACCTGCAAGGCAATGTCAAGAAATTGGCCACCAATTGCTACGCCGAGACGTTGCTGTGCACCCTCGAGGGGGGAATCTATCCGTCAGGACGCTATGTCTGCACGTGGACCGGGGTCGGCACGCTGACGGTTTCCAATGCGGGGACTGTGGTTTCGAGTGCGCCGAACCAGTTGGTGGTGGATGTCGACAGCACCCGCGGTCCAATCCATATTCAATTGCGCACCACCAACCCTCTCAATCCGGTCCGTCAGATCCGGTTTGTTCCGGAGGGCACCCCCGGCAACGGCAACCCGTTCCGCAGCGGCTTCCTGAGCCGTTGGTCCAACATGAAGGTGATGCGCTTCATGGACTGGCAACTCACCAACAACTCGGTGATCGCCAACTGGGCGAATCGTCCCAATCCGGCCGATCTCACCTGGGCGCGGGCCGGTGTCCCGCTGGAGACCATCGCCGGGCTCTGCAACCAGCTGCAAATCGACCCATGGATCTGCATCCCCCACAAAGCTACCGACGACTATGTCCGTCAAAGCGGCGCCTTGCTCCGCCAACTTCTGGATCCGTCCCGCAAGGTCTACCTGGAATATTCCAACGAATTGTGGAACGGCGGATTCGCCCAGACCACCTATTGCGAGAGCAAAGGGATGGCGGCGCGCTTGCATCCGCAACCTTGGGAAGCAGGATGGCGGTGGGCGTCCCTGCGCTCGGTCCAGGTCTTCCAGCGGTTCGAGGAAGGCTTTCAGGCTCGAAGCCGGACGGTGCGCGTGATGGGAACCCAAGCCGCCAACACGTACATCGGGGAAGTGAAGTTGACGTTTCGGAACGCGTTCCAGCACACCGACGCGTTGGCGATCGCGCCGTACCTGACTCTCAATGTGGAGCCCGACAATGCCGCGGCCGTGGTTGCGGGCGGTGTCAACGGGGTGTTGAACTATCTTGAGACCACCGCGTTGGCTGAGTCAACCCAGTGGATGGCGGAGCACAGGGCGCTTGCCAACCAATTCGGTAAACGCCTGGTCGCCTACGAAGCCGGGCAGCATGCGGTGGGAATCTGGGGAGCCGAGTGGAACGATGCCCTGACTGCGGTCCTCACCGGTGCCAACCGTCATGTCCGGATGGGAGGGCTCTACAGCACCTACCTGGACCGCTGGCGCGATGTTGCGGGCGGGGATGTTTGTTGCCTTTTCTCCAGCTGCGGCGAATGGAGCGGCTTTGGTTCGTGGGGACTGATCGAACACGAGAGCGACGACACCCCGAAATTCGCGGCCGTCCGCGATTGGATGGCTGCAAACCCCGCTCCGTAGGGTGGTGCCTCGAGCCGTTTCGCGGTTTCAGGCCACCCGGATTGGGCGTGGCAGACATCCCATTGCTCGGGCTCAGGGTTGCTGAACGGTTGGGCCGGGGCGGTAACGCCGGCCAGGGTCCGGCGGCGTTCATCCGACATGGGCTTTCCTCGCACGCTTCGAACTCCGTGACCGGTGCAACGTCGTACCCGTAGACATTGTTCCGGGCGGTCGCAGTATCGTCCGGCCGGAGGAGGACAAAGGCGTCATGGAACGGACCGTACGATTTCGGTTGATCGCGGAAGTGGGGGTGGAAGTTCCGGAGGGATCGGCATTGGTGCTGCAACGTAAGGATGGCACCACCGTTGTTTGGGATAGTGCCGGGGCGGAACTTGCGATCGTGTTCCGTGACGGCGGGGACATCGCGGGCGAGTGGGTTTCCGGACCCAAAGGCGCCCGTTTTGTTTATTTCGGCTTGCCGATCGACGGTGGGTGGTCCCGGCGCTGGAAATGGCGTCAGGAGCAGATCACCGACGCGTCCAAGGCAGCGTACGAAGATTCCGGGGCGGTGCCGGTCCGGTTCCTGCTGGGAAAGTCGGTCACTCCCGACATGCTCTCGGTGGACTGAGCGGGCGTCGCCTCCGGCCCGGCAACCGGGTGGTTCGGGGAAACCGGAACGAAGCCGCGTAACGGACGCAGTTCCGGGTGGGTTGTCCCGGCCGAACATCGGACCCAACTGCGGACGGACACGGGCAGGCCCGGGGGGTGGACAGCGGATACGCCTCGACGGGACGCCGTTCGAGGGGCGGTTACGCGGACCGGTTGGGACCCAACCGCGGACGGACACGGGCAGACCCGGGGGGGACAGCGGAATTGCCTCGACGGGACGCCGTTCGAGGGGCGGTTACGCGGACCGGTTGGGGCGCAGCCGGTCGAGCAAGTCGGGCGCAAGCACTCCGGCTTCGGTCACAAACGACGTAATGAGTCGTGCCGGAGTCACATCGAATCCCCAGTTGCGGGCCGGGCTGTTGTCGGGGACCAGTTGCACGCGCAGGGTCGTGCCGCCGAACGCCTTGCCGTCGATCCGGCGTACCTCGTCGGGATCGCGCTCCTCAATGGGAATCGAACCGCCGTCCTCGATTCCGAAGTCGATGGTCGACGAAGGCAGGGCGACATGGAACGGTACGGAATTGTCGTAGGCTGCCAGCGCCTTGAGGTAGGTGCCGATCTTGTTGGCGGTGTCGCCATTGGCGGCGACCCGATCCGCTCCGACCAAGCACAAGTCGACCAGGCCCTGTTGCATCAGATGGCCACCGGCGTTGTCCACAACGACCGCATGGGGGATTCCCTCTTCGGCGAGTTCAAATGCGGTGAGGGATGCCCCCTGGTTCCGCGGCCGCGTTTCGTCCACCCAGACTTCGATGTCTATGCCGTGGTCGCGGGCTGCGTAGATGGGGGCGGTTGCGGTGCCGTAATCGACTGCGGCCAACCAACCGGCATTGCAGTGGGTGAGAATACGTACCGGACGACCCGGGTTGCGCGCGGCGCATTGCGCGATCAACGCGCAGCCATGTTCCCCGATTTGGCGGGACCGATGCACTTCGTCCTCGACAATCTCTCGCGCAGCGTCCAACGCGGCATCGCGTCGCGAACCCGGGGTTGCGGCGGTGATGCGGGAGAGGATGCGGGAAGTCGCCCAGGTGAGGTTCACGGCGGTCGGGCGCGCCGCGTCGAGCAGTACTTTGGCACGTTGGGCGACTGCCAACGCGTTGTCATCGGGCTGGTCCCGGACCGCCAACCACATTCCGTACCCGGCGGTGGCACCGATCAACGGCGCCCCACGGACGGTCATGTCGCGGATTGCCTCGGCGGTGGTTTCGACATCCGACAATGCGCGCACCGCAAACTGATGTGGCAGGAACCGTTGGTCGATGACCTCCACCGTGCCTTCGACACCGTTTTCCCAGATCGTCCGGTAGGGCTGCCCGTGTATGGTCATTGTCTTGGAAGCGGTGTACGGGGAGCGGATCGGTTGGCGCGGCCGCCGATGGGACGTCGGGTGGGAACCGATGGTCTGGCCACTCCGGATGTTTTCTTCGACGGCACTGCGGACACCGCCGGGGTTGCGCGAAAACGAGATCGTTCCACGCCCGATGCTGCGTCGTACAGCGCAATGGTCCCATCGTAACGACCGACCGCAAGTATGCGCCCCTCCGGATCGACGGAGATGGCATGTGCCCATTCCCCCGGGGTTCCGAAGCGGGTTCGGACCTGTCCGGCGGCTGCGTCGATCGCGACCGCCACCCCGTCCTCACCGGCCGCATAAACGGTTCCAGCCGCCCAAGCGACTGCGAGCACCGCACCTTGGAGTCCGTGCGGGAAGTGCTTGGCGTGGCTTCCGGTCTGGAAGCGTTCCTCCATGTCCCCTGCGTCTCCCGTCTCGAGCTTGGCTTTCTCGGGCTCCCACGCCTGTATCCAAGTGCCCCCTCCCGCACTCAGGATCTGTGGGGAACCGGATGGGAACGCGACGGCCCAGACGGGGGCTTGCCCCCGGTAGCGGCCGATGTTGCGGTTGTGGCCGTTGTACGTTGTGAACAGGGTGCCGGTGTTCACTTCGTACACTTTGACCACCTTGTCCCGTCCGGAACTCGCGACGTAGCGTCCATCTCCGGTGAAGCCAATTCCTGTCACCCAGTCGGCGTGGACCTTGTGCGACCAGAGAAGTGCCGCGGTAGCGGAGTCGTAGCAACGGGCACTGAAATCCGCGCCTCCTGCGACAACCTTGGTCCCGTCAGGGGAAAAGCCCGCCGCAAGCACCAGATCGGGAAACACACCGATCACGCGGCGCTTTGGGTTGTCGACTTCAACCACCACCACTTCTCCGTATTCCCCGGGAGTTCCGCCGCCGACCAGCAACGATTTGCCGTCCGGTTTCCATTGCAACGCCTGAATTCGTTGGGGCAACCGCCCGATCCGCTGGATCAGTTTCCCGGTCCCTGTCTCCCAGATCAGGACCTCGTGATAGCCGGCACTCGCCACCCGGGTAGCGTCCGGAGACACCGCCAGCGCGGCTACCGGCAACGGATTCCGGTAGGCGGCAGGAGCGTCCGGGTGTGCCCTCGGTCCCTCCAGCGACGCCAGCGGGACCGTTGCTTCCACACCGTCGGTCTTGGCACCGGCTTGGATCCAGCGTCGCAACGCCGCTATCGCCTTCGGTGGCAAGGGGTCGTCGCCCGACGGCATGCGTCGCACGGGATCGTGGGATGTCACCCGGCGGTAGATTTCGGATTGTTCGGGCTTGCCGGGAACGATCGGAATCTTGCCGGACTTGCCTGCGTTGAACAACGCCCGGATTGTATGGCTGCGCCAACCACCGAGCGCAGTACGTTCCCCGTGGCAAGCCACACAGGATCGCACCAGCAACGGTGCAATATCCTTTCGAAACTCATTATCGGCACCGGCGGGCAATGCGCCGGCGACCAAGGCCGCCGTGGCCGGCACCACCGATGTCCAGCGCCGCGAAAGCCCCCATGACGCCAATCCCTGCAAAATGGCCTCCGTGCGCCCGCAGCTTTCTTGAGTCGTTTCTTGCGGTTCTGTATCCAACCCGACAATGCTCGCCGGCTGTCGCCTTCCAAGGCTCCGCCTCGATGGGAATGACAATTTCATGGCTAGTCCTCAGTGTTGGAATAGGAACTCCCGGGTGGTGACCAATGCCCAAGCCAGGTCCAGTACCGCGTCCTGACGCCGGACTCCTTTGCCCAGATGGTTTTTCGCGATATCCCGCTCGGCGCGGTTGGGGAATCGTCCGAATGCCCGCAGGGTCAGTGTCTCAATCACTGCATCGTCGGACAGTGACGCCAACGCAGGAGATCCGTCGCGCAGCCGGCGGTAGGTTTCCTCGCCGTTGAGCAGTTCCAGCGCCTGGAGCAGGGTGGGCGAACCAGAACGTTCGCATGCGCAGGCGCTTTCGCGTTTGGGCTGGCCGAATGCGGTCAGGAACAGGCTGGGCGACGACCAAGGACGCTGGGTTGCGTATTCCGACCAAGAGTCGCGGCGGCGGCGCTCCTCGATCAGGCCGCGAGCCTCGGGGTCACGGTTGTCCAGGAACGCCTGCAGGGCTGGACCGCTTGGATCGGCAGGCGCGATCAACGCCTCCACTATCGTCCCCGGCAATCCGGCGTTGCCTCCGCCCGGGAAACCGAACCGGAACGACAACCCGCCGTGCCGGAGCCGCAAGACCACACGGACCTCGTGGGATCCCGGGCTCAGGTCCAGCATCCAACGGTTGTCACGCTCTCGATCGACCCGCTTGCCGTCGACCCAGACTTCGGCATGGTCGCGCGGCTCGATCTCGATCGGTACACGGACTGCCGACTGCGCGGTGAATGTCCGGCGCAGTATCCAGCGCACGGCGGAGTTCAGCGAAAGCCGCTTTTCGCGTCCCTCAGGCAAGTCGAGAATTTCCCAGCGGGGGGCGGAATCGGCGACCTCCGCCTTCGTATCGATGGAATCCGGCCCGGCGATGCGCCAAGCTCCGGCGCGCCACGGCAGCGCCTGCACCGTCCGACGTAGTTCGTCCAGGTGCTTCCGATCCGCGTCGGCCCGGTTGGCACGACGATTTGCCAGTCGCTCCTCGATCTTCGCCAATTCCGATGCATTGACGGCCACCGGGTCCAATGTGCCCGCGGTTCGGCCAAGTGCGTCCTGAAGCTGTTCGGCCGTCAGCAAGCGTACCCGGGCATGCGAAAACAGGCTGTCGTCGGTCGCGTTGAACCGGTCTGTCGACGCGCTCCGCTGGTAGGTTTGGCTGTTGCAGATGAAACGGATCAGATCCTTGCGATCGAACCCGCTTTTCACAAAGCGCCTGGTCAATGCGTCCAGCAACGGACCGTTCGACGGCGGATTCGACGACCGGAAATCGTCGACCGGTTCCACGATCCCGCGACCCATCAACTCCGACCAAATGCGGTTCGCCTCGACCTTGGCGAACAACGGGTTCTTCGGGTCGATCAACCAGTTGGCAAAGGCTACGCGACGTCGGGCGGGCTCCACCCCCGGGGTGGCGCCCCACGGGTGCATCTTGTCCTTTCGGACCGGGTGGAGGGTGTCTCCCGATCCCGAATCGGTGACTTGGAATCCATCGGATTGGGTTCGCACGAACGATGCCGCGATGCGGTAGTAGTCGTTCATGGTCCAGTTCTCGTACGGATGGTTGTGACACTTTGCGCACTGGATTCGCGACCCGAAGAAAATCTGGGATGTCATCTCCGTTCGCTCGTCAGGCGTCTCGACCGCGAGGAGGAAGTTGGCCGGGGCGACCGTGCGTGTGTCGCCGGATGCGGTGAGCAGTTCGCGGGTCACCTGATCCCACGGGGTATTGCGTTTCCAGGTATCCACCAGCCAGCCGGAAAGCAGTTCGGCACGTCCGTCCGGGAGGCGCTGCGGTGTCACCCGCATCAGGTCGGCCTTCTTCAGTGCCCAGAACCGCGCGAATGCGTCGGATTCCAGCAACCGATCGACCAGACGGGCACGTTTGTCGGGAGTCCGGTCGGCGAGGAACTGCCGGGTGGTGTCTGGGTCGGGCAGCAGTCCGGTGAGATCGAGATGGATCCGGCGCAGGAACGTCGGGTCGTCGCAGGTCGGGGACGCGGTCACTTTCAGTTGGCGCAAGCGTTGGTTGACCAGCTTGTCGACGCCATTGAATTCGGGGACCGGTTTCCAGACGAATTTGGACACCGGCGCCAGAACGGTCACCGGGAGCGACTCGAGGAACTGCAGGTAGCGCACCGAAATGGCGGACAGGCCGCGTCCCTTGCCAACTACTTTTCCCGACGGGTCGACCTCCGCGACGCCGGGTTGGCTGGACTCGTAGGAGGCGATGCGGGTGACATCGCGAACCGTGCCGTCGGCGAAATGCGCCTTGACCGCAATTTGCTGGGATTTGCCGGGAGCGGAGAGGAAACGTCCCTCTGCCGGGGTGATCTCCAGGCGGACACAGGCGGCAGGATTGCCGTCCGTGCGTGCGCCCTCTGCGATCCAGTTGCGCAGGATCGGGAACGCGGCGTCGTTGGGCCTAAGACGTCGCCCGCCCACATGTGGCACCTTGAGTCCGGGTTTGCGCAATACAAGCGATTGTTCGGGCTCGAGCGGGTTGATTCGCCGCTGGGACGCGTCCCGGGTCAGGCTGATCCGGTCGATGGCGGGGTCGTACCCGAACAGCGACAAGGAGAACCCACCTTTTCCCTGCGGTGAGCCATGGCAACTGCCTCCAGCGCAACCTTGCTTGGTGAGAACGGGAATGAGTTCGCGGTGGAAGTCCACCGGATCGCGCCGTTTCGAACCCGTCACACGGACCGGAATCTCGACGCGCTCGGACCCCACTGTCGCCACGATGGTGGTCCGGCCGTCTCCGACCGGCACCACACGTCCCGCGCGAACGACCGCCACGTTGTTGTTCTTGCTGACCCACCGGGCGGCGTGGGTGGCGTCACCGGGCCGGCCACCCCGATCGATCGTCAAGACTACCTGACGTGTGTCGCGCGCCCCGCTCAGGATCACGGATTTGGGCTCGGCCCGTGGAGGAGCCGCCAGCGCGGCGTGACCGGCGGCGATCGCCGCGCCGGCGCACAGCAACGGGAACACCTTGCCGACTCGCATGCCCGAGGGACTCGAGCAGAACGGGATACCGGCGTCCGAGGCGACGCCCGATCTGGCAGCAATCCAGTTGGAAAGGGAGAAGTTTCGCAGGTCCATGGCTTAGAAGAGCTCCGGAATGGGCTTGCCGCGCAAGGAGAGGGGGACGGGGCGTCCGGACGGGGTATGCAGCGGCGTTCCTCGGTCGACTCCGACTTTCTCGTAAATGGTGGCCGCGTAGTCCTCGATGGTGTAGGCCATCGGGGACGCGATGTATCCCCCGTCGCGGTCGGTGGCGCCGACCACTTGGCCGCCGGGGACACCGGCACCGGCGAAGGCAAAGCTGAACGCGTGGGTCCAGTGGTCGCGACCTTGGCGATCGTTTATCTTGGGGGTTCGGCCGAATTCGCTGACAAAACAGACCAAGGTGTCGGCGAGCAGCCCGCGCTGGTCAAGGTCGGTGATCAGGGTCGAGAACGCCTGGTCCACCGAGCCCATCATCGGCCAGGTCTGGATGCCATAACGTCCGGACCCCGCCCCTCCGTTGGGGATGTTGGTATGGCTCGACGAGTAAATGGCGTCGTGGTGGTCCCAGTTCATGTTGCCACCGCCGTCGAATGTCACCCGTTTGCCGTCTCGCCAGGTATGCATCGGTTCGCGGACATCGACGGTAACGTAACGCACTCCGCTCTCCAGAAGCTTGCGGGCGAGCAGGTAGCACTGGCCACGGTGCCCGCGTCCGTACGCGTCCTTGACCACATCGGGTTCGCCATGGATATCGAACGCCTTGCGGGTCTTGGGGCTGGTGAGCATGTCGGATGCCTGATGCATCAGTGCCTGCATGGCATCGATCTCCCGGCTTTGCGCGCCCCGGGCAATTCCGACATCGAGTCGGCTGAGCAGGTCGGTGCGGTCGCGGAAACGGCGCTCGTCGATGCCCGCCGCCAGTCCCAGGTTGGGCACTTTCCACTGCGGATCCACCGGACTGCCCCCGGTTCGGAACGCGGCGTAGCCGGGTGGCAGGAACCCGGGTGCGGATTCCGCCGCCTGCTCCGAATTGCCGGGGACCAGGATATTCGATGGCAAATAGAGGGCGTCCGTGCCCAGCCGGTGGGCGACCACCGAGCCGATGTCGGGCTGGTCGACCGGCCCGCCGGGAGCCTCGCCCGAAAAAATGTACTTCGAGCCTTTGGGGTGCGAGTCGCCAATTCCCGGCGTCGGCTGGGTCATGCAGCGGACCACGGTCAACTTGTGGGCGACCTTGGCCGTTTTCGACAGGAGTTCGGTGAACTGCATGCCGTCGGCGGAAGTCTTGATCGGTTTGAACGGACTGCGGTGCTCCGACGGGGCGTCCGGCTTCGGGTCCCAGGTGTCGGTGTGGGACATTCCCCCCTGTTCGAAAATCACCAAGACACGTTTGGCCCGTCCGGCCGGTGCGCGTCCCGAGGCAAACGCCTCTCCACCCAGTCCGGTGAGTGCGCTTGCCGCGCCTCCCAGCCCGATTCCAAGGAAATTACGACGCGTTAAAGGTCGGTGAGACATGACGTTCCCATCTTACAAGGGTGCCGGCTTGCGGCGCCGTACGCAATTGACATGAGAAACCTCGTCCAAAGGGCTCCGCAAGAAGGGAATCCGGGGCAATGGCACCGGATTGTCCTCAATGTTGCGTAGGAAAACGGTCGGATTGCGGGGTGGCCGGCGGCGCATCGAAGCCCGTGCTTCGCGGGTGCGACGGCACCGGGGCGCCACCGCACTGGCAGGAACCCAGATGGCGTCGAGCGGCCCGGTTGCGCATTTGGTCTGCGTGTCATAGGAGCGCGGGTTCGCCGACCTGGCATCGGTTACACTGCACCCAGCAAACCCAGCCCCGGCATCGTTGCCGAGGCACGAAGGCACAACGATGGCCATCGCCCCGAAGACAGACTCCCCGCCCGCCACCGGAACCGAGAGCGCCGATTTCCGCAAGGTATTGATCCTGTTGGGCCTCGGCTGGTCGCTCACCAATATTGCCTACGCGATTTACAACATCCCGCTCAACTTTGTCCTCAAGGATGAGTTGAAGTTGACCGCGCCGCAGATGGCGACCTTCATGGCGTTGGGAATCTCCGCCAACTATGTCAAGGCCCTCGCGGGAATTGTCACCGACAATATCCCGCTCTTCGGCACACGCCGCCGCCACTACCTTTTGATTAGCCTGTTCCTCTGCGGACTCGGATGGCTCGCCCTCGGATTGGTGCCGCGCCAGTACAACGTCATGCTGTTCACGTTCATGGCCGCGTACACCATGGTGATGGTCATCAGCACCACCCTCGGCGGGGTGATGGTGGAGGCGGGGATCCGGTTCAACGCGGCGGGCCGCCTTACCGCGCAGCGCATCGCCATGTTCAAGGTCGGGAAGCACGCCGGCGATCCGATCGGTGGCTTCCTTCAAAAATTGCCGTTCCTGGTCACCATGAGCTGCACCGCCGCGCTCCATTTCATCCTGATCCACGTGGTCTGGAGAGGGGTGCGTGAGCCGGGTGGGGCCAAGGCGGACATGGAGGCGGTTCGGCAGGCTGGTCGCCAGTTCGTCGGTTTGTTCCGCAACAAAATCCTGTGGTCGGCAGTCCTGATGATCATGCTGATCGGAGCGTCACCGGGCTTCGGAACCCCGCTCTTCCTCTACCAAACCGACACCCTCGGCTTCGACAGCCGGTTCCTCGGCTTGATGGGCCTGATCGGAGCCGCCGCCGGGATGGTGGGGGCGTATGTGTACGCGCGTCTGTGCACCCGCCTCCCGATGAAACAACTCCTCGTCACCAGCATCATCGTGCACGGGCTCGGAACCCTCTTCTACCTTCTCTACAAGGACAAGACGAGCGCCATCCTCATTTCCGCGCTCGAGGGCGTCGCGCTGACCCTTGCCATCCTGCCGGTCTACGATCTCGCTGCACGCGGCACCCCCAAAGGCTCCGAGGCACTCGGCTACGCGGTGATGATGAGCTTTTGGAACATCGCGGTTTCTCTGTCCAATGTCTCGGGTTCGTGGATTTACCAGAAGTTCCAATGGACTTTCCGAGACTTGGTCTGGCTGAACTCCGGAACCACCCTGCTCGTTCTGGCCGTCGTGCCGTTCCTGCCGAAGGCGTTGGTGGGACGTCGTGACGGAGAGACATTGGCGCCGACCGAGACCCATTAGGCCGGTTTCGGGATGCGGTTTCCGCAGCGGTTCCGCCCCTGCACGTCATAAATAGGGGTGGCACGTTGCTGCCCGGATGCGCTCTGCTCCGCGTCGCACGGTTCTGGCAACCCGTGCGTCAACCGCTGGCGCCGCGTCCCGAAAATTTGTTCTCGTCAAGTTGCTGTATTTACGAACGTTTTCGGGAACAGGGCGGGTTGGGACGGGGTAGATTGGGACGATGGCTCTCGTACGGACAGGTTGGCTCCCGGTTTTGCCCGCGCTCGGAGTGGTGTCGTTGCTGGCGTGTGTCGTGGTGGCTGCCGCGGCTCCTCCCAAGTCGAAGGCGAAGCCGGAGCGTTCCGGCCCGGCAATCTGGAAATCCGACTGTGCGGCCTGCCATGGCGACAACGGGGAAGGTGCCGCCGGCTACCCGAAGCCGTTGGCGGGAACCCGTTCTGTCGGCCAGTTGACGCCGCTGATCGCGAGGACCATGCCTCCGGGCGGGCCGCGGCTCTCCAACGCCGACGCCGCGCGGGTGGCGTCCCATCTTCACGGTGCCTTCTATTCCCCGGTCGCCCGTGAGCGCAATCGTCCCGCCCGTGTTTCGCTGGCCCGTCTCACGGTCTCGCAAATGCGTCACGCGGTTTCGGACCTGATCCAGTCATTCCGGTCGGAGCAGCCCGCTCCTGCCGAATCCGGCCTGCGCGCCGAGTATTTCCGGGCCCGCAGTTTTGGCAACAACGACCGCCTGGTGCAGCGGATCGATCCGGACGTTCGCTTCGATTTCGGCACCGAGGTTCCCGTAGCCGACCAAGGGTTCGACCCGTACCAGTTCTCGATCCGCTGGCAGGGGCGCCTGGACGCGCCCGATACCGGTGAGTACGAGATCGTGGTCCACACCGACCATGCGTTCCGGATCTGGGTGAACGACACGCAGGTGCCGCTGATCGACGCATGGGTCAAGTCCGGCACCGAGACCACGTTCCGCGCGCCGATTTTCCTGACCGGAGGGCGGTCCTACGCGCTGCGTCTCGAGTTCTCCAAATCGACGCAGGGCGTGGACGATACCAAGAGCCAAGGCAAGCGCAAGGTTCCCCCTGCCTTCATCCGCCTTGGCTGGCGACGCCCCAAATTGGAAGAAGAGCCGATTCCGAGCCGCTTCCTGATCCCGGCGCTCGGTCGTCCCCGGTTTTTGGTGACGCAGTCCTTCCCGCCCGACGACCGCAGCATGGGTTACGAGCGGGGGAATGCAGTGAATCCCGCCTGGGCCGACGCAGTCACTTCGGTCGCCCTTGATGCGTCCCGTCACGTGGTGGTCAACCTTCGCGAACTGTCCGGAGTGGCTCCCGACGCCCCCGACCGCAAGGCCAGGCTGATGGCGTTCTGCGAGCAATTCGTCGAACGCGCGTTCCGTCGCCCACTCGACAACGAATCCAAGCAGTTTCACATTCGCCGGATTTTCGACGAAACTCCCGATCCGGACTTGGCGGTACGCCGGACGTTGTTGCTGGCCCTGAAGTCCCCGCGGTTCCTGTACCACGATGATCCGGCTCTGGACGATGCCTGGGCCCGCGCGGCGCGGTTGTCGTTTGCACTTTGGGACACGATTCCCGACGAGTCGTTGCGCAAGGCGGCTGCGGCTGGAAAACTCGCCACCGCCGAAGGCATGCGTTCCGAGGCGCAACGATTGGCTTTGGACCCACGGGCCACCCACAAGCTCAAGGCATTCCTGCTGGCTTGGCTGCGGGTCGACTCGGTGCCGGAAATTGTCAAGGACAGCAAGCGTTACCCCGGTTTCGGACAGGCGGAAGCCACCGATCTGCGAACGTCGCTCGAACTCTTCCTCGACAGTGTTGTCCAGTCCAAGGATGCGGATTTCCGCGAATTGCTGCTCTCCGACAAGGTGTTTCTGAACGGCCGGCTGGCCAAGCATTACGGGGTGGATCTGCCGGTGGACGCGCCGTTCCAGAAGGTGTCGATCGACTCGGGCAAGCGCGCCGGTGTGTTGACTCAGCCGTACGTGTTGTCGACGTTCGCCTATTTGGGAGGAAGCTCGCCGATCCATCGCGGGGTGTTGGTGGTGCGCAGCGTATTGGGGCGGACATTGGCTCCACCTCCCGTCGCCGTCGCGCCATCCCCGCCCGACCTGCATCCCAAGTTGACAACACGCCAGCGTGTGGACCTCCAGACCAAGCCGGCCGCCTGCATTTCCTGCCACGACACCATCAACAAGATTGGATTCGCGCTCGAGAACTTCGATGCGATCGGGAAATGGCGTGATACCGACAACGGCAGCAACGTCGATGCCCGGGGGGGATGGCGTACCGAAAACGGACGCTGGGTGGCGGTGGACGGTCCGGTTGACCTTGCCCGCAAACTGGTTGATTCCCGGGAAGTCCAGGCGGCGTTCGTGTCCAAGTGTTTCCAATATCTTTCGCGGCAACCGATACGGGGTTACGGCGAAAATGCGCACAAGGACCTGATGCGGGTGTTCACGAGTGGTAAATATGGAATCAGGAACTTAGTCGCCGAGGCTGCCGTCCTGTCCGCGCTACCGGTTTCCAGGACAGGACCTGTTTCCCAAGCATCGTCACAGGACGTATCCGCCGGCCCCCGTGCCGGGAGAACCCAACCATGAATTCCCTTGTCCATCGCACCAATCGTCGTTCGTTCCTCCGCGAAATGGGAATCGGAGCGGCGACCCTGCCGTTCCTGAACGGCCTGCCGTCATTGGCGGCGGCGCCTGGCAAGCGTAAGCAACGCCTGATCATTGTCTTCAGCCCCGACGGCGTGGTCACGAAGAACTTTTGGCCGACTCAGGTGGGCACTGATTTTGTGCTCCCCAAGAGCCTCGAACCTCTTGCGCCGTTTCAGAAACAGACCCTGGTGCTGCACGGGGTATGTGATCGGGTCAAGGGGGACGGTGACAACCACATGCGGGGGATGGGGTGCCTGCTGACCGGCAGCGAACTGTTCCCGGGCAATGTCCAAGGCGGCTCCGACACTCCTGCGGGCTGGTCGAGCGGCATCTCCATCGATCAGGAAATCCGCAACTACCTACAGAAGGACCCGTCCACCAAGACACGGTTCGGCTCTCTGGAATACGGGGTCCTGGTGCCGGAGCGCGCCGACACCTGGACCCGGATGTGCTACACCGGACCCAACCAGCCGATCGCCCCCGTCGACGACCCCTACCAGATGTTTTCCAAACTCTACGGGCGACGTCAGGATCAGGAAACCCTCGGCTCGGTGCTCGACGATGTGCGCGACGATTTGCGCAAGGTGCGGGCAAAGGTTTCGGCCGAAGATCGTCGGCTCCTCGACGACCATGCCGAACTGGTCCGGTCGATGGAGAAGGATCTGGCGGAATCCCGCAAACGCGACACGGTCCACGTGGTGCCGGAACTCGAGCCCGGCGTGCGCCGCGACAACGACAACATGCCCCGGATCACCAAGCAACAGATCGACCTCATGGTCCAGTCGCTCAAGTCCGATTTCACGCGGGTCGCCACGCTGCAGTTCACCAACTCGGTCGGGCAGGCCCGCATGCGCTGGCTCGGGATCCAGGAAGGCCAGCACGACCTCTCGCACGAGCCGGACTCCAACGCGGACGCGCAGGACAAACTGACCAAGATCAACCACTGGTACTGCGAACAGATCGCCTATCTCGCGAAGCAGCTCGCCGACACCCCCGAACCGGGCGGTGAAGGCAGCATGCTCGACAACACGCTGATCCTCTGGACCAACGAACTGGGGCAGGGCAACACCCACACTCTCGACAACATTCCGTTTGTCTTGGTAGGCGGTGCGCCCGGCTTCACCATGGGGCGGTCGCTCAAACTGGGGCGAGTGCCGCACAACCGCCTGCTGATGGCCATCGCACACAGCTTCGGCCATCGGGTAACCACGTTCGGCAACCCCGACTATTGTGGTGCCGGTCCGCTGAACCTGTCCTGACCGACCAAGGGCAATCCCGAACAGTCGATCTGGCCCGCATGGCCTCTGAAATGGACGCCACCGCCTTTTGACGGGGGTAGTCGCGGTTGTCGCCGCAAGCGCGGAGGCAGACGCCCCTCGTCCTCAGGTCTGTTCGGGCATCGGCGGTTCACCCCTCGAGATGTTCCGGCCCGCACTCTCAACCCCGCGGCGCCCGCCGGTGCTGAGCGAGGCCGGTCTCGCCCTACCCGCTTCGCTTCCGGGCTCGGCAGTTCGCCCCACGGTCGGCATGGAGGCCCTTGTCTCGGGATCGCCGGTCTGCGTCCCCCCGGGACCACCCCGATCGTCGCAAGTGACTACCCGGGCGAGCCACCCTCGTAAGTCTCTGCGGATCGGCGGATTCGGTCGGCAACCCTCGGTCAAACCGCCGCACAGTCCTTTTCCCGGGATCCTGCGGAGTTACAATGGAAACATCCCGGGAGACGATTCGGCAGTCGGTACATTGGCCCGCTTACCGGTCTCTTTCGGAGTGTGTCTGGCAATATCGGGAACGGGAGCCGGAAAAGAGGAACCGCCATGGAACGGATTGAAGTCGGCCAAGGTCTGCTGGATGCCAATGCCGTCGCGGCGGGACGACTCCGCGACCGCTTCCAGAGCGCGGGCACCCTCGCGGTGAATCTGCTGTCGTCGCCCGGCGCCGGCAAGACGGCGCTATTGGAAAAACTGTTGCCGCGGTGGCGCGGGCAGCGACGAACGGCGGTTATCGAGGGCGACCTCGCCACCACCCTCGACCGTGACCGCATCGCCGCGCTCGATGTCCCGGCGGTTCAGATCACCACCGGTACCCTTTGCCATTTGGAAGCGTCCTTGATCGAGAGCGCCTTGAGCGAACTCCCCGGTCCGCTCCCCGAGTTGCTGTTCATCGAAAACGTTGGAAACCTGATCTGCCCAGCCAACTTCGATCTCGGCGAAACCCTGCGCATTGCTCTGCTCAGCACCCCTGAAGGCGCCGACAAACCCCGCAAATACCCGATCCTGTTTCACGGCGCCGACCTGGTCCTGATCACCAAGGCCGACCTGCTGCCCCATCTCGACCTGACATTCACCGACCTTGAAGACAGTGTCCGCTCGGTCAACGCCATTGCACCGGTGTTGGCAGTCTCGGCCCGCACCGGGGAGGGGATGGAGACGCTGTTCGAATGGATTGATGCGCGCCAGACTGCGCGGGGGGACGCATGTCAATGAG
>CAZYBA010000004.1:0-7134 GCA_964646105.1 uncultured Armatimonadia bacterium | reverse complement strand
TCAATGAGACCGGGGTTCCTGTCGGTCCGCGATTTCGATCGCTTGTTCGACATCCTGCACGCCGACGGCAGGTCGGTGATCGCGCCGGTGAAGCAGGGTAACTCGATCGGTCTCGGCTTGGTCCGATCCGCTGTCGACCTTCCTGTCGGCTGGGGCGATACCCAGTCTCCTGGCAACTACCGGCTGCGGGAGCGTGTCGACAACGCCTACTTCGGCACCAATCTCGGGCAATTGGGATGGAAACGCTATCTCCATCCACCGGAGTTGCCGCTGCTGCGCATCCGGAGGACCAGTGACGGCATGCGCTTCGAGGAGCCTGTCCGCGATGCTCCCAAACTGGCGTTCCTGGGTGTGCGCTCCTGCGAACTGCGCGGGATCGAAACCCTGATGAACGTCGTGGCGAACGGCCCGTACCCGGATCCCGATTCCGCAGGCCGGCGTGCCAACGCGCTGATTGTCGCGGTCCATTGCGCCCAGAGCGCGTCCACCTGCTTCTGTGCGTCGCTGCAAACGGGTCCCGAAGCGCGCTCCGGATTCGACATCTCCCTCGCCGAAATCCATCCCGGCACGTCCGACCATGGTTTTCTGGTCGATTTCGGGTCGGAAGCCGGTAAACGACTGATGGAGCAACTTCCCCTCGAACCCGTCAAGCCCGCGCAAACAACAGAACGAAACCGCTCGCTCGATCATGCTCGGAACGCGCAGGTGCGAACCCTGGAAACGGACGGATTGCGCGAGCTGCTCCAGGACGCCGCAACCGATCCGCACTGGCAGTCGCTCGAGGATCGTTGCCTCGCCTGCGGCAACTGCACCCAAGTCTGCCCGACCTGTTTCTGTACGGATGTTCAAGATTCCACCGACCTGACCGGGACCCTTGCCGAGCGCACCCGTGTCTCCGACTCCTGCTTCCATTTCGATTTCAGCCGGGTCCATGGCTCACCCGTCCGATCGTCGACCGCCGCGCGCTACCGCCACTGGATGACCCACAAACTCTCCACCTGGCACGATCAATTCGGCGAATCCGGTTGCGTCGGGTGCGGACGTTGCATCACCTGGTGCCCGGTCGGCATCGACATTGTGGAAGAGGCTGCCGCACTCCGTTCCAGACGCCAACTCCGTGCCCCGACACCTCACGGATCGACCGAACCACCCCACGGCCCGCGTTAGTCCCGACCCACCATGACCGACCTCGAACCCCTGCTCACCCACCATCCTTTTTTCGCCGATCTCCCCAAGCCCCACCTCGATCTGGTGGTTGGCTGCGCCGCCAATGTCCGGTTCCAAACCGGAGATTACCTGGTGCGCGAAGGGCAGGAAGCCGATTGGTTCTACCTGCTGCGCGACGGTCGGGTATCGCTCGAGATACCGACTGGAACCGGCGCGGCGCGGACCATCCAGACCCTCGACGACGGCGATATCCTCGGCTGGTCCTGGCTGATTCCGCCTTACCACTGGCACTTCGACGCAAGGGCGGTGGGGCCGGTCCGGGCCATCGCACTCGATGGAAAATGCCTGCGCGCCAAATGCGAATCCGATCACGACCTCGGCTATGCCCTGCTCAAGCGGTTCGCGCAACTTCTCGGGGAACGACTGGACGCCACCCGGATGCAGTTGCTCGACTTGTACCGGTTTCCCAACCATCGGACATGAACTCGATCCTCTCCCCACAGTCTCCCGAACCTGTGCCGCACCTGCGCCCAAGGAGCGGAACGACCATTCCCGTCGTGCCGGAACCGATGCTGCCCCGGCCGTTCCGCGTTCGCTCCCGCCGACGCGAGACCCGCGACACGTTCACGTTGGTTCTCGAACCCGCCGACGGTCTCCCGGTCCCGTCGTTCGCACCGGGGCAGTTCCACATGCTCTACGCATTCGGGTGCGGAGAAGCCGCCATCTCCTTGAGCGGCGATCCGGCCCGCACCGATGCCTGTGTCCACACCATCCGCGCCGTCGGCACTGTCACCAAGGCGTTTTCCCGACTCCGCAAGGGCGACATGGTCGGGTTGCGGGGCGCGTTCGGGCGCGGCTGGCCGGTCGACGGCCCTGCCGAGGGCGGCGACATTCTGGTGGTGGCGGGCGGAATCGGTCTCGCACCACTCCGACCGGCTGTCCTGACAGTGCTCGCCCGTCGCGAACGGTATCGAAACGTCACCGTTCTCACCGGCGCGCGCAGCCCGGAAGAACGTCTCTACCCGGCGGAAACCGCGCGTTGGGCCAACTCCGGCAAACTGGCCGTGGAGTCGATTGTCGACCATGCCGGGCTGGATTGGAACGGTCCGGTGGGGGTGGTGACCGACCGGATCCCGCGGGCGTCCTTCGTTCCCGCCGAAACCACCGCGTTGGTCTGCGGCCCCGAGATCATGATGCGTGTCACCGCGTCGGCCTTGCGGCGCGCCGGTGTCCCACCCGAACGGATATTCCTGTCGATGGAACGCAACATGCGCTGCGCCGCAGTCCAGTGCGGGCATTGCCAGTTCGGGCCGCACTTTGTTTGTCACGACGGCCCGGTGTTCGCGCTTCCGCAGATCGAACGCTGGATGGGAATTCCTGAAGTATGAACGTTCCGTCGATTGTCACCCTCCCGGCGTTCGTTTATCGGGTCTGCCACCGCGCGTCTGGACGGCAATTCCACCCCGGAAGAGGCTGGCGATGAAGGCACCGCGCCTGCCGAAACTGGCGGTCTGGAAATTCTCGTCCTGCGACGGCTGCCAGCTGAGCCTGCTCGACTGTGAGGACGAACTTCTGGCGATCGCGGGGGCCGTTGACATCGCGATGTTCCCCGAGGCCACCCGGCGCTCAGTTCCCGGGCCCTACGACCTTTCGCTCGTGGAAGGTTCGATCTCGACCCCGCACGATGCCAAACGGATCCAGCGCATCCGGCGCGAGTCCAAGACACTGGTCACCATCGGGGCCTGTGCGACCGCCGGGGGCATCCAAGCCCTGCGCAACCACGCCGACTGCGACACGCTCGCGGCGGCGGTCTACCCCAAGCCGCAATGGCTCAAGACGTTGAAAACGTCCACCGCGATCGCCGCCCATGTCCCGGTCGACTTCGAACTTCCCGGTTGTCCGGTCGACAAGCACCAGCTTCTGGAGGTGGTCAACGCGTTCCTGAATCGACGCAAGCCGGTCGCGCCGGGCCATTCGGTGTGCACCGAGTGCAAGCGTCGTGGCAATGTCTGCGTGCTGGTGGCCCACGGAACCCCGTGCCTGGGGCCCGCCACCCGGGCCGGGTGCGGCGCAATCTGCCCGTCGTTCGATCGCGGCTGCTACGGCTGCTTCGGTCCTTCCGAGTCCGCCAATCCGGCCCCGCTCACCAAACGCTGGCTGGAACTCGGCATGGCTCCCGATTCCGCCATCCGGGCGTGGGCGGGCTTCTCCGGGGATTCGGCCCCGTTCCGCAACGAAACAACACGCCTCGAAACACAGCGCCGCGAAGTTTCTTGAGTGCCGGCACCCGCTTCCGTCCTCCGGCAACGGGTGCGTAAAAAACCACCGAACCCCGACAGCGGCGTTGCGGCGGAATGATTGTCGACATGGACCGGGCTTGGCCAAACGCCCGAATCGCGCGACCAAGTGTCAAGACGGGTTCGGAAGCCTCTCGACGACCAATCGCCACCGTCCTCAGGGGGCTTGCACGACCGTGTGGTAACGATCGACCTTGGGGTTGTTAACTTCCTGGGTCGCGCCGTCGGGCCAGCGTACGACGATCTTGTCCAGCGCGTGGATTTCGCCGAGGCCGAAGTGGATACGACGGTCTCCGGTGGACAGATACGACTCGCCGGCCGCCACCGCCCCGCGACGGGTTTTCCCGCCGATAGTCACCTCGACAACCGCGCCGAACGCATCCGTGCCGGGCGTTCGTCCCTTCAACGTGAAACCGATCCAATGACCGGGTTTGGGATGGCGGTTGTGCAGGATCCGCGGAGTTTCCCCTTGGCGCACGATCACCAGGTCGCGACGGCCGTCGTTGTCCAAATCCACTCCGACCAAGCCGCGTCCAAGCGCTGGCTTTGCAAAATCCGGGGCTTTGGCCACCGGAACCGGTTCGTAGACCCCGCGCCCGTTGTTGCGCAGCAAAAGCTGGGGTTGGCGGAACTTTCCTCCCGCCTCGATCTTGTCGGCATGTTCGGTCACATGGCCGTTGGCGATCGCGACGTCCGAATGGCTGTCGTTGTCGAAATCGAGGAATGTTGTCCCGAACGAGACCCAGGGCGCGGTGGGGGCCGCCAAGCCCGCCGACCCCGATACATCCTCGTAAAGACCCGCCCCGAGTGGTCGAAACAGCGGGTTGGGCGAGCCGGAGAAATCAGTCAGGAACAGGCTCTCGACGGTGGACTCGCCTTCGAACGCGGCGGCGATTCCCATGGTCGCCATACGTTGCCCGTCGGCGCGCACCGCGAGCCCGGTCTCGGAACCCCGCTCCGCGAACACGCCCCGGCCGTTGTTCATCCAAACCTGGTTTCCAGTCAGATCGGTGCCCACGAGGATGTCGTTGTCGCGGTCGCCGTCCAGGTCGCGGATCGACGCCACCAAGCTGCGGCCGGGGATCGACCCAACGTTCGAACGTTCGGTGATGTTTTCAAAACGACTCCCGGTGTTGCGGAACAGCAGGTTGGTTGCCGGCGCGTAGCGGTCGGGGGGGCAGTAGTCGGGGAGGCCGGCCGTGCTGCACGCGACCGTGTTCTCGTAGTCCCACTGCGCGTAACGGCAGACAAAGAGATCCGGGCGCTTGTCGCCGTCGATATCCCCGAACACCGCGCTGGTCCCGTAACCCGATTTCCCCGCGAGCCCCCACGCGTCGGTGACATCTTCGTAACGTTTGCCGTCGATATTGCGGAACAACCGGTTGCCTTGCAGGGACGTGACGAACACATCGGGACGTTGGTCCGAGTCGATGTCGGCCACCGCGATTCCGTGGGCGTAACCGTAATCGCCGGCGAGGCCGCAGGCAGTGGTGATGTCGTCGAACTTCAGAAGACCGCGGTTGCGATACACACGCAGTGTCGACTCACGGAACGTCGACCGGTCGCGGGTGGACGGTCCGGATTGGACGAAGATGAGATCCTGGAGTCCGTCGCTGTCGATATCGAGCACCGCGACCCCGCCGGGGAGCACCTCGATATAGCGGTGGTTGCCGTCAGCGCCGTTGTTGTGCCGAAACGTGCTCCCCGCTCCTTCGGCGATGTCGGCGAACCATGCGTCGTTGACCGGCTTGCGTTGGCACCCGAACGCGCCGAGCGCCGTGGCAACCGCGAGCAGGGGAGCCAGCCGGGGTCCTGCACCGGGGCGACGTCTCATTGCCCGCCTTCCAATCGCTGCATCCATTGTTGGACCGCCTGGCTTCGCGGGTCTTGGCGACGGGCACGGGCCAGGCATTCGCGCGCCGTGCGTCGTTCCCCGATCGCCCACGCCGCGGCAACTGCCTGAAGCTGGCGGTTTGTATTGTCGGGATTTTCGCGGGCACCGCGCACCGCGTCCTCGAACGTACGCCGTTTGGCGAGCCCCTCTTGATGTTTGCGGGACGCGTCCAATGCGGCCGCGGCGTTGCCGAGCATTTTTTCGACGACAGCGAGATCGGCGTGGATATCGGTGCGCAGGGGATCGATCGCCAGGGCGCGGCGCAATGCATCCCGGGCTTCCTGCCACGCATGGGCGCGCTTGGCGAGACGTCCGTGTGCGATGTGGGAGAAAACGCGTTTCGGGTGGCGCTGGGCGGTCTCGCGTGCGGTCGGCAATGCCTTCTGCACTGCGTCGTCGTCGCCGAGCATGGCAACTCCCATCGACTGCCAGACCGGTCCGTCGGGATCGTCGGGCTTGATTGCGGTCAACTTCGCGCCGATTTCGGCGAGGCGCCCGAAATCCTTGCCGGCGTAGCAGGCCTTTCCGAGGTTGCGCCAGTGTTCGGGATTGTCGGGGGCCAGTCGAACGGCGTGTTCGCGGGCGTACCGTTCGTCGGTCAGCAGTCCGTAATCGCGGCAGGCGTCAGCGAGCAGGGCATGTGCCTCGGGGTTGTCCGGAACCGCGTCCACCGCCTCCCTAAGGAGTTTCAGCCCGTTTTCGGGGTCGCCGCTGCGGAACATGGCCAGCCCGTACCATGCGTCCTCGACCGTGGTCCCGGGTTCGCGCCGGATGGCTTCCGCAAAGGCGTCCCGTGCGTCTTCGGGTTGGTTGTTGGCGAGCAGGATGCGCCCGATTTCGTGCCAGGGACGGTGGTCGGAGGGTTCGGCTTGTGCGGCGGCGGCGTAGGCTTCGACGGCTTCGAGGATCTTGCCTTGGTCCCTCAGGGCATCGGCGTTGCGCAGTGCGCTCGAGCGGGGGGCGGTCGGGAGTTCCGTGGCCTGCGGAGCAGGTTGGGGCGTCGGTGTCTTGGGGGCTTGTGCGCACCCGATTCCAAGCAGGGCCAAGCTGGTTGCGGCGAAGGCGACGCAATCCTTCGGAGAGCTTTTGGCGAACGTACGCTTCCCGTGTTGTGGGTTGGCTTGGAGACTTGGCTCGAGGGTAAGCGGGGGGTGTCTTGCCGTCCCGCGGTGCGCATCTGGTGTGGTGCGCAGTGTCGGACGTCGGAAATCGGGTGGCGTCGGGGACGGCATGGGGGCGGTCCTTCCGGCTTATTCCGGCAGGTCGCCGCGTCGTCGTTTGGCCTCGGCGATTCCCGATTTTGCGTCGCGGTCGTCGGGCTTGAGTCGCAGGACTTCTTCCCATTCGACAATGGCGCGGGGCAGGCGCCCGTGTTCCATGCAGTGTCGGGCAAGTTTCCGGTGCGCGTCGGGGTCGTTGCGGTTCTGGCCGGCGGTGGTCACCAGGCGGTGGTAATCATTGCTGACTGCCTGGTCCTTGCGGGCCTCCTGGAGCAGTTGTGCTCCGCGGGAGCGGTCGCCGTCACGGACCAGCAGGTTGCCGAGGCTGATGCGCAGTTTGCCGAAGTCGGGTTGTTTCAGGTAGACAGCTTCCCATTGGGCGCGTGCGCCGGCTCGGTCGTCGTTGGCCATCAGGGCCTTGCCGAGCAGGAACTGGGCCTCGGGGCTGTCGGGCGCGATGCGGGTGTAATCACGGCATCGTTGGAGCGCCGTGTCGAGAATGTCTTTCGGCGGCACTGCTGCTGCCGCCACTTGTTGCAGGAGGGCATCGGCTGCA
>CAZYBA010000003.1:29335-29736 GCA_964646105.1 uncultured Armatimonadia bacterium | reverse complement strand
TCCGGCGTCGGCGGTGTCGCGGATTTCCGCTTCGACCTCTCGCCAAACAAGCCTGCGAACATCCTTCTCGGCCCGTCCGGCTCCGGGAAAACATTGGCACTGTCGCTGATCGCCGCCGGAATGCAGGGTTGCCTTCCGGAGGGAGAAGCGTCGTTCGAGCGGTTGGAACTGATTGTCAACGGTGTGTCCGGGGTGTCCACCCACTGGATCACCGAGCGTCGCGAACAAGGCGACGGATCCCTGCCGCACGGTCTCCTGCGCGAATGTCCGGTGAATGTCGGGGTGCTTTCGCCCGGTGCGGCGATTCAGGATGTTCCGATACGCCGTGTCTGCTACCTTTCGCCCTTCGCGGATCCCGGTGGCTTGTGGCCGGTTACGGATGTCGCACAACGTCGCTGCGA
>CAZYBA010000003.1:25288-29325 GCA_964646105.1 uncultured Armatimonadia bacterium | reverse complement strand
GCACTGGATCGATTCCCTTTCCGCCAACGTCTCCAGCGGCTCGAGTCCGAGGTTGACGCGTTCGGTCGGGATTTTGCGCGGTTCGAAGCTGCGTTGGCGCAATCCCCGGATTGGGAGACGCGCTTTGCGAAGGCGGTCGCGGACAGTTTGACAAGCCTGCGTTCGATTCTTTCCGAAGGCACTCTTCCCTATCTGCGCACCATTTCCGAACCGTTTGAAACCCGTCTGGTCGAGGCGCGGGTTGCCGTGTTCGGCAATCGGACGTCGGTGGAGTCCTTGGACGGAACCGAGTTGGGAGCGCTCCTCGATGGCCTGCACCGGCGCGCCCGGTCGTTGGCGGCGATTGTGTCCGATAGCGGGGACGCGGATGCGGAGCGCACGTTGGACTCGCTCAATCGGCTTCTCGGTACCATGGACTGCCGGTTCCGGCTGGAAATGGCCGGGGACGGAACCGTGGAATTGGTGGATGACAACGGGGATCCGTTTCCGGCCGAGACTGTTTCTTCGGGCCTGGTGCAGGCACTGGATCTCTGGACCGCGGTTGCGCTGGCAGCACCCGGAACCCTTTTGTTGATCGACGACCCGGAGACGGGGATGGACGTCCGCTGGCGCAGCGCGTTCCTGCGTTTCCTCTTGAATTCGTTGTCGGAGCGGGCCTGCTGGGCGATTGTCGCCACCCAATGCCCCGCGATTGTGCACAACCGGATCGACTTGATTGTCGAACCTTCGGGAGATCGCTGATGGGGTGGGCGCAGAGCATGCTCGACGAAGCGGGCAATTACGGGGACAGTCGAATCGCCATCGCCAAGGCTTCCCGACCGCGGCAAATCGTTTTCGTCGAGGGGTACCTCGACCAGTGGGTAGTCCAGGAAGCGTTGCAAGTCACCGAGGACATCTGGGAACCCTCGGTGTTGGTCACCATGGCGTGTGGCAAGGATGTCGTGCTCGAGCACACACCGGCGACACCGGGAGCACGGGGTATTGTCGACGCCGATCTGAACCCGGTTCGGGGTGGTGCTTCCCGGCCCGACGCGCGGATTTGGGAAATCGAGACAGGTCACCGGGCCGACCTCAATTCCGTCCTCCTGCTCGACATCGTGGAAATCGAACGACGGGGAATGGTGCCATCGGGCACCTTGGAAAACCTGCGGCGCACCCTGACGGCAATCGGGGCGTTGCGGCGCCAGATCGGCGATTATCGTGACCGACATCGGTCGTCACCCCTGCGCGGGTTGTCCGGTCCTCCCTTCTCGTACTGGACGGAATATGTCAACGAGAATCTCGAGCTCGACCGCGAGGGCTTTCTGGGCCGATGCCGGCGTGCGTTCGCGACCAACCCCAACCAGCGCCGGGAAATCGATGCGATATTCGAGCGCGCCGACGTCCTTGCGAGGACAATTCCGGAAGACGATTGGACGCTGGTCCGTGGCCACGACCTGGGTTGGCTGCTGTACCGGCTTGAGCAAAAGCCCAAGTCCTGTGCGTCCGACGCCGACCTATGGAGGCTGACCCGACGTCATGTGGCGGACTCGCTCCGGCGTTCCGACAAGGGCAAGGCCTTTGTGACGCGCCTGATGCGGTTGTTGTCCGACGGGCATTCGGACGTCAGTTCGGCTTGCGTGGCAGGGCCGTCGTCGGCACAGGTTTCGTAACCCGGCGGGTTCAGGCCACGATTTGCCGGTATGAGCCAATCCAGCGTCCGCGGTTGCCGCCCCGAATTCCCCCCTTTGCAGGTTTTTGTCTACGGGACCTTGCAGCGCGGTCAATCGAACCATGCCCGTTGCTGCGACGGCGTTGGTTCGGTCGAGGACGCGTGGACATCCGGACGTTTGTTCGACCTGCCGTGGGGTTTTCCCGCCATGCAGGTGGCGGAGTCCGCGGTGCTCGCCCGTGGAACGACCGACGTTAGGGCGGATTGGGAAACCCAGTCCCGGACCGATGGGTCGGAAGCGGAAGACGGCTTCGATCACGGGCGGGTACAGGGGCAGCTGTTGTCGTTCGCGGAGCCGGCCGGGGTGTTACGCCGACTCGACCTGTTGGAGGGGTACCGACCGGATTCGGACAGTCTCTACGAACGGGTGCTGCTGCGGGTCTTCACGCATTCCGGGGCGCAACCCGCGTGGGCGTACGTGATGCCGGAACTGCCTGCCGGGGCGATTCACCTGCCGGCGGGACGATGGCCGGAGCGTGGTCGGCCCGGTGGTCGGTCCCGAAGTTGACGCCATCCAGACAATGCAAAAGGAGAATCGGATCGTCGGCGGCAATGGTTTCGCCGACGGTCCCTCTTGAAAACCCGATTGCCGGGCATACCCGAAGGTAGAATGCCCTCATGTGTCGGGTAGCCATTGTGCTTGTGTTTTTCATGCTGGCATGGGCCCGACCGGTGCTGGGGCATGACCAGAATCTGTCCGGATTGCGGGTCCGGCTGGAACCCGATTGCGCGGTGATCCTGGTGGATACCCATCGGAGCACGCTTGGGAAGGTTGATCCGAAACGCGCGGTCGGGGATCGGTTGCACCTGATCCTGGACGGCAAGGCGTATGTCCCGTTCGCGCCGGTGGTGGGATTGAGTCAGGACACCGACGGCGTGGTTTGGGAAGATCGGATTCCCCACCCCGTGCGTTCGCTGGAGGTGGTCGGCACGCTGTATCCGGAAAATCCGAAAGCACGCCTCGCGGTGGTGGTTTACGACCGTGATATCGCGGTGCGCGGGGCGATGTTGGGACCGACACTGGCGCGTTGGACGTTCGGAAAGCGGTCTGCGGAGGCGAAATCGGCGGAGGCGGAGTTCTCGGAGACGCTGGGAATGCTGCGCGAACGATGGTCGGGTTACCGTAATCCGTGGTTGTCGTTGGTGACCTTGGCCGCATTTGCGGGAGCGGGAGCGCGCGGGCGCCATCGTCTGGCCGGGTTGCTGGCGGGGCTGTGTGCCGGTGCGCTCGGGCATCGTTTGATCGGATTCGGAATCGCCGATTCGTTGGTGGAGATCCTGATCGGGGTAGTTGTGGCGATGGTGTCGGGCGCCGTGTTGGCGATGCCGGCGTGGACCGGTGCGGGCCGCGGTTTGTCGGTGCTGGCGGTGGCTTTGGGTATGATCCTCGGCGCGGGTGTCGGGGGTTCCCCGGAGGACGGTTTCCGGTCCCCGCTCGGCACGGTGCTCGATGTCGCCGGAACCGCGCTGATTGCGATGTCCGGCCTTTCGATCGCGGGGTGGGTTTCGGGACGTTTGGGGATGACAGACGATCCGGACGGCGCATCGTTGCGTCGCTCCCTGGCGGGGTTGTTGCTGGCGCTCGCGATCGGATTCGGGCTGATCTCGCAGACGACGCCGGGCAGGTGACATTTGTCCGGCGGAATGTGTCCTTCGACCTATTTTCAGATTCCTCGATCAGAGATACGGTAGATCCGAATCAGACGGCGCCGTGGTGGGCGCCCGGATGATTGCGGAGGTCCGATGGACAACAGTGAACTTGCCCGGCGTCTGAGGCAGGAAATCGAGCAATGGCGCCAGGAAGGCTTGATCGACGACGATTTGGCCGGGCGCCTGGACGCGCGGTACCGCCAAGCCTCCGAGGTGGTGTCGCGGCGCAGTCCGACGGGTGCGGTGGTGGCGATGTTGGGGGCCGTATTGCTGGGCGCCGGCATCATCGCGTTTTTCGCTTCCAACTGGGATTACCTCGCGGGTTGGGCGAAGTTGGTCTCGGTGCTGATGGCAATGGTGGTTGCGTACCTTGCCGGCTATCGGCTGCGTTATGTCGGGAGCACCTACCATGGCACGGGTAACGCGTTGCTGTTTCTCGGCATGCCAATCTACGGCGCGACCATATTTCTGGTGGCGCAGGGCTACCATGTGAACGCCGGTGCGCCGGGGCTGCTGTGGCTGTGGGCGATCGGTGTGGCCCCGATGGCGATTCTGCTGCGCGCGCGAGTCCAGTGGGTTGCAGTGTTGTTGGTGGCGGGATTGGCGTTGGGTTACGAGTCGGTGGAATGGGTCCCGTGGGTTCCCGCGTTGGTCCTGTCGACGTTCCTGGTGTACG
>CAZYBA010000003.1:21980-25278 GCA_964646105.1 uncultured Armatimonadia bacterium | reverse complement strand
GTTCTTGAGCTCGTTGTCCGATGTTATGTCGCGAAGATCGCATTTTGAGAGTCATGCGGCGGCCACCGAGAACACGGGGAATCTGATCACGATGTGGGCGTTGGTGCCTCTGGGATTCCGTCCGGTCCTGGATTTCTTGGACGATGTCCCGGGGACTGGTTTCGAGTCCGGCTATTTGTTTCGCGCGCTCTTGGTCGTGGCAATGGCGTTGGCGGTGACGGTGTGGGCTTGGTGGAAGTCTCCTCGCGGTCGTGTGGAGCACGGGATGTTGGCAGCACGGGCGGGAACCATCCTGCTGGCCGTACTTCCCTCGGCGGTCCATCTGGATGCGCTGCCATGGGTGGTCTGGACCAACCTGTGGAACTTGGCGCTGGTGCTCGGCATGGTCGCATACGGGTTCGCGAGCCGGCGTGCGTTGTTGGTGAACCAGGCGGTGTTGTTGTTCACCATCCAGACCGGGTGCCGATACGTCGATTTATTCTGGGAAAAGCTGCCCCCCGAGGTGTTTTTCCTGTCGATGGGTGCGTTGCTGCTGGTCGGTGGGATGTGGATCGAGCGGACTCGGCGACGTCTGATCGAACGCATGGGCAATGCGTTGCAGGAGGATCCGGTCTGATGCCCCACGCGTGTTTCGGTCTGGGTCGGGCATCGGTTCCGTTGCGCCCCCCGTTCCATGGCATCCCGAGTGGTCGACTGTGGGGAGGCCTGCGATGAGTTTCGGCCGGCGTTTTGCGCGTCTGGTAGGCTTGCAGGTTGTTTTGGTGCTGAGCCTGGTGGCTTGGAAACAATGGACCGTGGTGACCGGGCAGACGATCTGGTTGCGATCGGCCCCGATGGATCCACGGGACTTGTTCCGGGGCGAGTATGTCGCGCTGCAGCACGACATTTCGACCGTCGACGAAGGAGTTTTCTACCGCTCGAGCGAGTCGATGGGATCGGTGGACACGTTGTTCAAGCGAGTGCGCCGCGGGGATGTCCTGTATGTTTCGCTGCAACGGGACGGTGCCTATTGGATTGCGGAGAGTGTTTCGACAACCCCTCCTTCCGATGCGGTGGTGTTTCTGAAGGCCCGGGTGGTTGACGTTCAGCCTCGGATGCAAACACCAACGTATGCGATGGGCTCGGTGCGTGTCGAGTACGGCATCGAGAGTTGGTTTGTGCAGCGTGGTCAGGGTCCGGAGCTGGAGCGGGCGGCCCGGGACAAGGGCAAGATGTTGGCGGTTCAGGTGAACGTGGATCGCAACGGGCGCGGGGTCTTGCGTTCGGTGCGGGTTGCCCGCCGCGACCGGCCGGTGCCATCCTCGTTCGGACAGCCTCCCGCACCGGAAGCGCCTACGTCGAAGCCGAGGGGAGCCGCCGCTCCCAAAGCCCCCCCGTCGGCCGCTCCGCCCACATCGCCGCGTCAGCGGGATACGCCGCCAACCGGGAAGCGTTGACCCTATTTGCTGCGGTTCGTATACGCTCTTCCTTCTTCATTGAATCCCTGCGTTCGAACGTCGAGCAATTGGGCGGTGACGGGACCGATGGGTCGTTGACGTAAACTAGCCTGCTGTGCCGAAGGTCAATTGGAAGCAACGCATTCAATCGGCGGGATTGCCTTTGGCGGTTTTCCTTGTGCTGGGTTTTGCGTGGGCTGTGGCCAGCAACCGGGGTTGGCTTTCCGAGCAGTTCTTCCCCACTCCGGCGTCGGTCCGGGACGGTTTCCTCGAGGAATGGCGTTCGGGCGGCTTGGTACGTCATACGCTGGCGTCGCTCCGCAGGGTTATCGTGGGTTATATGCTCAGCACTGGAGTGGGGATCCCGCTGGGGTTGCTGCTGGGCAGTGCGTTGCCGGCGCGTCAGGCGCTGCTTCCCCTCCTCAATTTCCTGCGCAGTCTTTCGCCGTTGGCCTGGATTCCGTTTGCGATTTTCTGGATCGGCATCGGAGATGGCGCGGTGGTGTTCTTGATTGTGTTGGCGGCGCTTCCGACGATTGCGCTGGCGACCATGGCCGCGGTGGCGAGTGTTCCGCAGGTCTATTTCCGGGTTGCGCAGGATTACGGTCTCACGGGGGCGCGCTCCTTGTGGCGGGTGATTTTTCCGGCGATCCTGCCGCAGTTGATCACCACCCAGCGGGTTGCGATGGGCTTGTGCTGGTTGGTGATGGTGGCGGGGGAAATGCTGGCGGGCAACACGGGCTTGGGTTACCTGATCCACGACGCCAACAACGGTTTGCGTCTCGATTTGATCTTGGTCGGCATGCTCGCGATCGGGCTTCTGGGGATGTTGTGCGATCGGTTGTTGCAGTTGCTGACCCGGGTTCCGTCGGTGCGCTGGGGGACGGAACGTTGAACGGGCGTCTGGTTTTGCGCGATTTGCGGCACGGGTTCGGTTCAGTTTCCGTGCTTGGCGGGATTGACCTGACCATCGAGCCGGGCGAGTTCGTGGCATTGGTGGGCCCGAGCGGCAGCGGAAAGTCGACATTGCTTTCGATTTTGAGCGGGTATATGAAGCCAAATTCGGGGACTGTCGAGCGCACCGGAACGACACGGACGGTGCACCAGAGCGACGGTTTGTATCCGTGGTTGACAGTGGAAGGGAATCTGCGCCTGGGGCTGCGTCCCGGAGATCCGAGTTCCGCGGTGGACTCGATGCTAGAGCGGATCGGTTTGGCGGAGTTTCGGAACGCGTTCCCGCACGAACTGAGCGGCGGGATGCGCCAGCGTGTGGAGATCGGGCGTGCGTTGGTGGGCGACACCGACATCCTGATGCTCGACGAGCCGTTCAGTGCGCTGGATTATGTGACCCGATTGCGGATGCGTACGGAGTTGTGCCGTTTGCTGACCGATCGTCCCCGCACCGTGGTCTTGGTGACCCACGATATCGAGGAAGCGGCGCAGTTGGCGGATCGGGTCCTGTTGTTGTCGGACCGTCCGGCGACATTGCGTTCGGAATTCCGTCTCGAGACTGCGCGTCCCCGCGAGATAACGTCCCCTGCGGTGGTGGAGACCACCCACGCGGTTTTGTCGGCGATGGGTTTCGAGGGCTGAGCGGTTTGTTTTTCGCGGTTCGCCAGCGTGTCGTTCCGCGTTTCAACACACGGACCTGAACCGGAACCGGGTCGGCCAAGGAGAGTTTTGCGGTTCGCGAACGGCTCTCCCGTCATCGCCCCTCGATCGTATGCCGTTCCGGCGCCGTTGGTTTTGTGCGATCGGAAACGCCGGGAGGCTTGCCCCTTCCGGCGTTCGTGGTTTCGGTCGGCCGTGTTGACGCGGGAGTGGTTCGGGCCCCCATGGTCCGTCGCCGCCATCCAGGACAG
>CAZYBA010000003.1:13747-21970 GCA_964646105.1 uncultured Armatimonadia bacterium | reverse complement strand
ACGCGGGAGTGTTTCGGTGTTCTCCCTGTCGGGTGCGGATGGTTTGGCGATCAGTTCGGCGGATATTTGCCGGCGTCGGCCATGTCGACCTTCGCGGCCTCGATGGATTTGGGGACAAACTGCCGATCCATGAATTGCTTGACGGGGATGGGCTTGGAGATGATGCGTGCGGAGACGGCCATGTCGACGATTTTCTGCATTTCGTCGTCACCGGGGGTGAGTTCGCGGTAGCTGACTCGTCCGGGATCGTTGAGGACGTATTTGATGAGTTTTTCGTCCTGTTTGTAGTAGGGTGCGGCCACCTTGGCGGCTTCGTCGCGGTGTGTTTCGGCCCATTCGCCGGAGGATGCGATGCCGCGGACAAGGTCGCGTACCACTTCGGGTTCGCGTTCGATCAGGGTGTCGGAGACCACCAGGACGCAGGAGATGAATCCGGGCCAGATGTCTCGGGCTTTGTAGAGGACCCTCCCGACTCCGGTCACTTCGGCTTTGGCGGCATGCGGTTCCCCGACGAAGTAGGCGTCGATCTTACGTGCGGCGAGTGCGGACGGCATCTGGGGGGGCGGGAGTTCGACGAAGTTGAGGTCGTTTTCCCCGAGTCCTTGGTCTTGCATGAGTTTGCGGATGACCAGGTATTGGTTGGAGTAGCGGCTGGGAATGGCGAAGGTCTTGCCTTTGAGTCCGCGCAGGTCCTTGGCGGGTTCGTCCTTGCGGACCATGACGGTGGAGCCGTCGCGGTGTCCGAGGTAGACGATTTTGCAGCGGACGCCTTGCTCCTGAAGTTTGAGGGCGAGCGGAGCGATCATGAAGGTCGCTTGGAGTCGTCCGGATTTGAATGCGTTCGCGACATCGGGCCATGCGAGGTATTTCTCGGACTGGAAGCGCCGGTTGGCATCGCTGGTGCGGGATGCGAAGTCGGTGACCGGGCAGGTGAGGTGACAGGTGACGGGCAGGAAGCCGACCTTGAGTTCACTGCGTCCGTCGTCGCTTTTGCCGAGCAGCGGCCCGGCGGCCTTTTGGGGGGCGGGTTGACAGCCGGTCAGCAGGGCAATTGCGGCAATCAGTGCGAGGGATGTGGACTTCATGGGGCGATGGTACCGGTGTGCGGGATGGTGTCGTACGGGCTGGCGCCCGAAGGCAGGGATTGGAGGGGCACCTGAAGCAAACACCGGCGATGCCCCGCCATGACCACCCGGTCCCATCCGAGACGATCGGCCGAGGGACGTGGCCAAGGGACGGGTACTTCAGTGCCCGGAACACAAGACGATACGATTCATCCCCCCGAGCACAAGGTCCGGAGTTACGCAGGCAATCGCGGCAGACGGTCTCCAGAGACCGTGGGGCAACGGCGGTAGCGCCGGGTGTCCCCGAAAGTGGGTTCTCTACACCGCTCAAGGCGACCGCAAACCCTGCCACTACCTGCGCGGACTGCCGATCCGGAAACGAAAAAACGTCATCAAAGCGTGTGAAAAACCTAGCAAACATTTGTTCGTTTTTTACTTGCGGAACCGGATCGGATCCCGTTAGTATCAAACAAATGTTTGCTGAATCCCCCCTCCCGAAAACACCGTTTCGCACTCAGGAACGAACGTCCTTTCCTGTCCCCCTCTCCTCCGGGGTTGCGCGCGAAACACCACCCGTCGAGCGGGTTCTCTATGTGCGCTTGCCCGGATTGCGCTGCGCCGCGGTACGTGCCGCGCGGGGTCTTCCACCCCATTGTCCAATCGTGGTTTCCGGGCAACGCGTTGTGGCGGACGCCTGCACGCAGGCGTTGTCGGCCGGGGTTGCAGTCGGCATGACCCTCCCCCGTGCACGACGTCGTGTCCCGGGGCTCATCGTGGTTCCGGAAGAGGAAACCAACCCGTTGCGTCTGTCCGCGCGTTTCCGCGATATCTTTGCGCGTCTCTCGCCGGTGGTGGAGCCGATCGGTGCCGACGCAGTGCTGCTGGACGTTTCCGGAGTGCCGGTTTCCGAACGTCTGGACGCCATCGACGGTGCGTACGAATTGCTGCCGACGGCCGAGCGCCAGCCGTTGCGCTGGGCAGTCGCCACATCCCGTTGGAGCGCGCGTTTGGCGGCGGAGTCCGGCGGGGTGTTTGCCTCGGCCCCGGCGGTCGAGCTGTGGCCGGAGGACCCGGGCATCGGGGCGCGCCTGGTACGCCTGGGCGCATTCACCTGCGGTCAGGTTGCGGCGCTGGGTGAGAACGCGTTGGTGTACGCGCTCGGCCGCCGCACAGGGCGCCCCCTGTGGCGTCGCGCCTGCGGTGTCGACACCGACCCGTTGCGTCCCCTCTGGCCTCCTCCCGTGGTCGATGTGTCCCGAGACTGCAGTCTCGACCCCTTGGAGAACAGTGCGTCGGTGGACGCTTGCTTGGTGTTGCTGGTCCACGAGGCAGGGTCTCAACTCGGCGCCATCAGGCGTCATGCCCGTCGGGTGGCGTTGCGGATCGCCACCGAGGCAGGGTTGCGGGACGCGCAGTGGCGGGTGCCGTTGCCGCTGGGAACTGTTTCCGACTTGTCGACCGCGGTGGCACGGTTGCGGGCGCAGATCACGGTGGACTCCCCTGTCACGGGGTTGCGCCTGTGTTGCCACGAACTCGATCTGGCGCCGGCGCGGGAGTTGTCCCTCTTCGACGGCGACCGGGCGGCGGATGGCGAGCTTGCTCTGGGGAGGGTGCGATTGCTGATGTCCGAACGTTACGGCAACAGTTCCCTGCGTCGCCTCGCCGACATTCCCCTTTCCCGCCGCGACCGCCGTCGGGCATTGCGTGTCGCCGCCGGCAACGGGCCGTTCGAAAGCCCATGGAAAACGGGCGCAGTTGCCGCAGGGGGTCTGACATGACCGCTACAGGCTCGTGGTTTTGCAGAAGCCGAGGGCCGTGGATGGAACCTTTGGTCTCCGTACTGCGCCTGTGTTGCCACGAACTCGATCTGGCGCCGGCGCGGGAGTTGTCCCTCTTCGACGGCGACCGGGCGGCGGACGGCGAACTCGCGCTGGGAAGGGTGCGATTGCTGATGTCCGAACGTTACGGCAACAGTTCCCTGCGTCGCCTCACCGACATCCTCCTCTCCCTGGGACAGGTGCGATTGTTGCTGTCCGGTCCGGGGATTCAGTCCCAATCCAGCGGTTGTCCCGGACCGGGCGGTAATTCCCAGGCGTGTCCTGGAGGGTTGCCAACAGTGTCTCCCAATGCGGATATCCCGACAGTCAACAGGCAAGCACTGCACCGATGCGGGCTGTTCCCCACCCCCAGAACCATCGACACTGCCCAATGCCCTGGCGTTTCCAGGAGAGTCCCGTGAGCCGACGTCTTGATCAGGAGATCACCGTCGAAACCGGCCCGGACGGCACCCCGGTCGCGGTCGGGGGGATGCGGGTAGGGCAGGTGGTCGACCACTGGCGCGAGTGGATCGGAATCCACGACGGCGAGCCGCAGCGCGACATCTGGGTGGTGGATATCGGATGTGGGATTGGCGAGGTGCATTGCCTGAGTTGGCCGGACGGCGACAAGGACAATGGCGAAGGGCATTGGGTGTTGCATGCGTGGAGGGATTGACACATTTCAGAGGCGGGTGTCTTGTGCTGCCTGTCTCTGTCCATCGTTGCCAACGGGTCGGACACACCCCATCCGCAAGGATGTCGGCGGGGTCGACGAACTGGTCCTGCGCGCAGCCCAGATCGACGTCGGCATGGGGCCATGTGCCGTAGGCAGCCGAGGAGACGGGCAATGACAACCCCGCCTTTTGTCCATCTGCAGGTCCATTCGGCGTTCTCGTTCGGCGACGGTGCCAGCGGGGTCGACGAACTGGTCCTGCGCGCAGCCGAGGCAGGCATGCACGCCCTCGCGATCACCGACACCCATTCGGTCAGCGCCATCCCCGGTTTGGTGGGGCGTTGCCATCAAGCCGGGCTGCAACCGATCGCCGGTGCCGAGGTCCAGTTGGAAAACCTGGGACGGTTGGTCTTGCTTGCCGACGGGCCCGACGGGTTCCGTTCCCTCTGCCGCATCCTCTCGGCAGCCGGGCTGCGCGACCGCAAACGCACCGGAATGCGGGTGGAGTGGAACGATCTCGAAGAACATTCCGAAGGCTTGCTCTGCCTGACCGGCGACAACCACCGAGGGCTCGCCGCCCGGGGAATCCGCCACCGCAGTTCCGCCCCCCTGCTCTGCGCGCTGGACCGTCTCCAAGCCTGCTTCGGCGCAGGCCGCCTCGGCATTGCGGTGTGCCGGACCCTCGACGAAGGAGACCGTCGCCTCTCCGGAGCCCTGTTCGAACTCGCCGACCACCGGAACCTGCCGGCGGTGGCGGTCAACGCCGTGCGTCATGCCCGCAAGGCTGGATTGGCCGCACACGAAGCCCTGCGCCGTATTGCGCTGCATCTGGCAGCCGGTGACGAACACGCGGAGTTGCCGGTCAATGGGGAACGTTGGCTCAAGGATGCCCGGACGATGGGGCAGCTTTTCGCGGATCGTCCCGACGCACTCCACAACACATTGCGTTTCGCCGAACGCCTGAGTCCCCCGCTCGACCCCTCGGTCCGCCACCTGCCGCGTTACCCCAAACTCCCCCCTGGTCTCTCCGTCTTCGCCCATCTCGCCGATCTGGTCTACCAAGGCGCGACACGACGTTACCGCGGCGGAGTGCGCGGCGCGGTCGCCGAACGTCTTGCCTACGAGCTCGAAACCATCCGCGACCTCGGTTACTGCGACTATTTCCTGGTCTGCCGAGACCTCTGCGAGGAAGCCCGGCGCCGGCGCATCGGCTTCGGGCTGCGCGGGTCCGCCATCGGATCGGCAGTCGCCTACTGCCTGGGAATGAGCCCCCACGACCCGGTGGCCCGGCGCATTTCGTTCGAACGTTTCCTCTCACGATCCCGCCGCAAGCCCCCCGACATCGATATCGACTTCCGGCACGATTCCCGGGACACCATCGCGGAGTACACCCGCCAAACCTACGGACACGAACGCACCGCCCTGGTCGCCAATTATGTCTGCTGGAAGGGACGTTCCCTCTTGCGCGACCTCGGCAAGGTGCTGGGCTTCGACGACACCCAGGTCGAGCGGCTGCGTTCGTTGCTGTGGCACAGCCGGGGCAACGATCTGGAGGACAAAATCCAGGCCCAGCCGGAACTGCGTGCGCTCGGCATCGACCCGGCACGCTACACCGATCTCTTTGCCCTCTGCGCCCAGCTCTCGGGACTGCCAAGGCATCTGGGCACTCATTCGTCGGGGATTGTCATTTCCGATGTCCCGCTCTGCGATGTCGCGCAGGTGCGCTGGGCCGCCAAGGGGGTTCCGGTGGTGTCGTTCGACAAGGACGATGTGGAGGCGCCGGGAGTGGGCTTGCTCAAGATCGACCAACTCTGCCTGCGTGCTCTCACCGCGGTGGATCTGGCGGTCGGCACCATCCGCCGCGAAAATCCGCAGTTCGATTACGATGGCCGGGACCGCGAGGATCCGGAAACCTTCGCAATGATCCGTGCCGCGCAGACCGTGGGGGTTTTCCAGCTGGAGTCTCCTGCTCAGATGGCCCTGCAATGGCGTCTCCAAGCCGACCGTTTCGACGATCTGGTGGCGTCGGTCGCTCTCATCCGCCCCGGCCCGCTGGTGGGAAAGACTGTCGAGCCGTGGCTGGAGGCCCGTCACGGACTGGCGCCCCCGCAGTATCCGTTGCCCGAACTCGAGCCGGTGCTGCGCGAAACCTGGGGACGGATTGTCTACCAAGACCAAGTGCTCGATGTGGTTCGGGTTGTCGGGGATTTCGCGGCAGACGAAGCGGATGCATGGCTCAAGACAATGACCCACGCGCGCAGCGACACCGAAATGGAGCGTCTGGGGGGCGAACTGCGCACCCGCGCGGCGTCCAAGGGCCTGACCGGCTCCCGTTTCGAAGCGCTCTGGCAGCAAATCCGCGGATTCTCGCGCTACGGTTTCTGCCACGGCCACGCGTTGGCGTTCGCCGACCACGGCCAAGGCACCGCCTATCTCCTGCGCCACTACCCCGCCGATTTCCTGGCAGCGGTCCTGTCGGTGGAGCCTTGCGGGTTCTGGCCGGTGGAAACCCTGGTGGCCGAGGCACGACGTCGTGGGGTCAAGGTGCACGGCCCGTGCATCAACCGCTCGGGAGGGCGGCACTGGGGGGTCGAAAACAACGAAATCCGTTGTTCGCTGGCGTTTGTGCGCGGGGTTTCCGAAACGGTCGCCGACGCGATTGTGGACGAGCGCGATGCGCGGGGAGCGTTCGCCGACCTCGCCGACTGCGGGGCGCGGCTCGGTTTTGTCGACCGGGACGCGTTGGAGTGGCTGGTGCTGGCCGGAGCGTTCGACAGCATCGCGTCGTCACGACGTCAGGCGCTGTGGAGTTTGCCTGCGGTCCACCGTCCCACGGTAAATCTGGCTGGTGCGCTGGACCTGCCGGTGGCGCCGATGCTCGCCCCGGTGGTGCCGGAGTTCCATGCCGGGGAAAAATTGGTGTTGGAACGACGGGCGCTCGGGTTTGCCATCGCCGGCCATCCGCTGGAGAGCCTGCGTCCGGACCTGCGCAAGGCCGGCTGTCTGGCGTGTGCGGACCTGCAGAACGCACGCCCGCGCAGCCAGGTGACCGTCGCCGGACTCTGCCTACGTCCCCACCGCCCCCCGACCCGCTCCGGCCTGGTCTTTGTCTTCCTGACACTCGAGGACGAAACGGGCTTGGCACAGGTGACCGTGCCGCCGGACACGTACGAAAAATGCGGGCGCGTGCTGTTCAGCCATCCCCTGATCGCGATCACCGGGGTCGTGGAGCGGCGTGGCGCGGGCATGATCCTGCGTGCCACAGACGCGCAGCCGTACTGATCGAAAAAAGGAAAGAACGGGAAACAGCCGACCGGAGAGGGCAAGCCCCGGCGACCCTCGACAAACAATCGACGAGCCCGTCTTTCCAACACTGACCACGCGTCAGAGAAACGTCTAACGAGCCCTTCGCCAAAAACCGAGTCGGGAAACGCCGTCGGCAGAACCGCGCACCGAGTTACGCGTTCGCCGCCATGCGTTCCCGGTGCCGGACCACAATCTCCCGGAAATCGGTGTCGGCGCGGTAGCCCAAGGCATCCGCGCGGGCGGTGTCGAAACGCGCCGGCCAATTGCCCACCACCGCCTCCACACGGGGGTCGGGACTATGCCGCACCCGCGCCAGAGTCGCATCCCCCGCCACATCCCGGAGCGCGTCCAGCATCTGCGCCACGGTGACCGTCAACCCCGGCAGATTCAATCCACGGCCGAAAAGCCCCTCGTGGAATCGGTCGCGGTCGATCGTGTCCGTGTACAGCAATGCATCCACAGCCGCCTCCGGCGAGATCAACCAAAGGGCGGTCTCGACCGGCACCGGCAGGTCGGCGTCCAGTCCTGCGAGTGGCTCGCGGATGATGCCGCTGGCAAAACTCGAAAGGGCGCCGTTGGGTTTGCCGGGACGCACGGAAACAGTGGGGAGCCGCAATGCCCGACCGTCCAGAAATCCCTTGCGCGTGAAATCGCCCAGCAATATCTCGCAGGCCAGCTTCTGCATGCCGTACGACCACTGCGGCGTCGCCACCGTGGTGTCGACGATGACGTCCGGCATCGGTCCTCCGAACACCGCGACACTGCTGGTGAATGTCACCCGCGCCACGACACCCGTGGTTTCCGCCTGCCCGCGCAGTGCCGCGCAGAGATTCCGGGTGCCGTCCAGATTCACCGACCACCCCAGATCGAAATCCGATTCCGCACTCCCGGAAACCACCGCCGCCAGATGCCAGACGCTGGAAAAGGGGCCTTGCTCCTGTACGAGCCGGGAGACTCGCTCGGGCAAGCGGATGTCACAGGCCAACGCCACCACACCGGGGTCGAAACCAACCGGAGACGTCTGATCCACCGCCACGACGGTTGCGCCGGGACGTTCCCGGCGCAGGCGCCCCACCAGATCCCGCCCCAAGAAGCCGGCCGCGCCGGTCACCAAGATGTTCATCCCGATCCGATTAGGGAATCTGCCCCCCGGAACCTGCCCCGACACGACGAGCAATCTCCTTAAACAAAACTTCACACCCTGTTAGCACCCCGTTAAAAAAAACACCCTCTGCGCCCCATACCCTTCTGCCGATTCCCATTTTTCCCGAAGGACTCTCTCCCAATGACATCTTCCAAGAATCGTTCCGGGTTTACATTGATCGAGTTGCTGGTGGTGATCGCCATCATCGCCATCCTCGCC
>CAZYBA010000003.1:7805-13737 GCA_964646105.1 uncultured Armatimonadia bacterium | reverse complement strand
GCCCGCGAGAAGGCACGCGGCATTTCCTGTCTCTCCAACATGAAGCAGATCGGTACGGCTGCGATGATGTACCTGCAGGACTATGACGAGCGATTCCCCTCGGACGCCGGCATGGCTCGCCCGAATTGTCCGGCGGTCCTCGACGGCGACTGGGGCAAGGACTTCTGGATGTTCCACTTCTACCCGTACATCAAGCAGCGGGCCGGCAACATCCAAGAGCGTGGCGCATCGGTGTTCAACTGCCCGAGCGGCACCGCACTCCAGCAAATGGACATGGCCGGCGACTACGTCTGCTACGGATTCACTCCCGACTTCCTGCGCAGCGCATGGAACCTGATCCCGGACGCCAACGGCAACTTTGCCTGGTACAACAGCTACGCGATCAACGAGCACCTGACCGATGCCGAGTTCCCGGGCATCGAAGGCCCTGAACTCGCCCGATGGGAAGCCCCCGGCGACTCGTTCCTGCTCCTCGAAGCCAACAAATCCGAGATGGAGGGCGACGAGCTGTCCCGTGCACCGGGTACCTTTGCCGCCAACAACTGGATCGGCCTGCAACTGCGCCACCACGGCGGTCTGAACATCACCTACCTCGACGGCCACGCCAAGTTCCGCAAGTCGACCTACCAAGCGGGCCTTTCCAGTTCCAAGGCGACCCGCAACTACTGGAACTTCCCTCCGGGGGCCCTGGACTCGGCGTTCGACTGCGGCCCCTGGACCGCTCCGGCCGACGACAACACACGTCACCCGCAGGACGGAGGCGGGGTGTGCCAGAACTGACCCGTCGCACCATGCTCGGCACCGCGGGAGGACTTGTCCTCCTCCCGTGGTCGCAGAGTCCTGCCACCGCCGCGGACGGTCAACCGGCCGCGGCGGTGCCCCCTCCGATCTTCACCGCAATCCCCTACCTGCAACCCGGCAGCGACGGCCCGACCGGAATGGTCGTGGCATGGCAGACCGACAACCGCCCCTGCCGATTCCTCGTGGAAGTGGATGAAATCGGTCCCGTGGTGCCGGAGCGCACCGAGCGGATGACCGACGACGACGGCGAGTTGCGCTGGAACTACGCCGCGCGCATCCGCGGCCTGACACCGGGCCGCAAATACCGGTACCGGGTGCTGGCCGACGACCGCGCGATCGCGGAAGGATGGTTCACCGCAGACAAGCCCCGCGGAACCAAAACCCGCTTTGTCGCGTTCGGCGACAACTCCTACGGAGACATCTCGGACCGGATGAACGCCTACCAGGCGTGGAAACTGCGCCCCGACTTTGTCATGAACACCGGCGACAATGTCTATCCGGAAGGAACCGACAGCCAGTACGCACGCATGTTCTTTCCGGTATACAACGCCGACGAGGCGGGGCCACGGATCGGTGCCCCCCTGCTGCGCTCGGTACCCTTCTACACCGTGGTCGCTAACCACGACGTACGCGGCAAGGACAAGGACGGCAAGCCGGTGGTCGATTTCGACGCCCTGCCCGACGCGTTCGCGTACTGCACCAGCATGATCCTCCCGGTCAACGGCCCGCCGAACCCGCAGGTCCCGCCTCTGGTTGGGAATGCGCAGGCGATCGCCCATTTCCGGGCCTGCGCCGGCGACCGCTTTCCCGACCAACTCAACTACCGCTTCGACTACGGCGACCTGCATTTCCTCTGCCTCGACTCCAACCTCTATGTCGATCCCAACGACCGCCGGTTGCAGCAGTGGATCGAGGACGATTTGCGTGCCACCGATGCCCCGTGGAAAGTGGTGGTCTTCCACCATCCCTCTTTCAATGTGGGGGAACACCACTTCACCCAGCAGCACATGCGGGTGCTGTCCCCGATCTTCGAGCGTTGCGGCGTCGACTTGGTCCTGCATGGCCACGAACACACCTACCAGCGAACCCGACCGCTCCGTTTCACCCCCACCGACACGCGCGGCGCAGGCAATGTCGGCAGCAAGGCACGTTTGGTCCCCGGAACATTTCAGGTCGACCGCCGTTTCGACGGTCGGGCGCACAGGGTCCCGGACGGCATTGTCTATGTCACCACGGGTGCCGGGGGCAAGGCGCTTTACGAACCGGATTGGGGGCAGACACCGCGCACCCATGCCGAGGACGGGCACGTCGACTACATGGCGCGCTGGGTCTCCGACCGGCATTCGCTGACCGTCTTCGACGTCGACCGATCCCAAATGCGGGTCCGGCAGATCGACCAATGGGGCGGCGAAATCGACCGATTCACCCTGCAAAAACGGGCGTAAATCGAAACCAGCCCTGAGGAACGGGCGGACGAATCCATCCCTTGGTGGTATCGGGGGTGGGATCGTCCGCCAGCGGTCCACCGCCTCCCCATCCTGACAATCGTCTCTATAAGTGGGGACGTTTCAACCGCCTTCCCTCGGTCGGGTCCCGCCGTGACTTCCGACCGGATCAATCCTTCCCGATCGCCCGGTACACTGCCGCCATGCATTGGTTGCTGACCTACCGCGTCGTCGACGATTACGCCGCCAGGCGGGCCCCGTTCCGTGACCAGCATCTCCAACTGGCTTGGGAAGCCCATTCCCGCGGCGAACTTCTCCTCGGCGGCGCGGTCGGCGACCCTCCCGACTCGGCCCTGCTGGTTTTCAGCGGCGACACTTGCGCGGCGGCCGAGGCATTTGCCAAAAACGATCCCTACGTGCAACACGGCCTGGTTCGGGAATGGACCGTGCGCCCCTGGCATACCGTCGCCGGGGAACGGCCGTCGTCGCCGGTCCATCCGGATCCCCCGGTGCCGGCAATCCCCGCCCCCGGAACCCGCATCGGCCATGTCCATCTCAAGGTGTCTGATCTGGAACAGGCACTGAGGTTCTGGAACGGCATCCTGGGCCTACCGATCACCCAGCGCTACGGACACCAAGCCGTCTTCCTGGGTGTCGATGGATACCACCACCATATCGGGTTGAACACGTGGGACAGTGCCGGCGGGTCCGCCCCCCCGCGCGGGACCACCGGCCTTTTCCACGCCGCGATCCTCTTTCCGACTCGGCGCGCTCTCGCCCAAGCGGTCCGCCGCCTCCTTGAAAACAACTGGCCTCTGGATGGCGCCGCCGACCATGGGGTCTCTGAGGCCGTGTATCTGCGCGACCCGGACGGCAACGGGGTCGAACTGACCTGGGACAAACCGTCGGAAGTCTGGCCGTACGACAGCGCGGGCAATCTACAGATGGGAACCGACCCGCTGGATATCGACAACCTGCTGGCCGAGGCGGGTGCGGCGTGATGGAACGCCGGTTCGGAACCCCGCCGGGGGGGCGACCACGGTTTGCGTCATCGTTCCTGGCAACTCCTGCGCAGGACCGGGCCATGGAGGACTCCCCATGAACTGGCTCGACGGGTTCCTCGATATCGTCGGTGGTCTGATCGACATGGTCGATGCCCTTGCGTGGTGGCGGTTCTGGTGTTGTGTCGCCATTGCCAGCGTGATCGGCGCTGCGGTTTGGTTTACGGTGCCGGTCGACAACATCCGCCTGCCGGCCGTCATCCTCATCGGCCTCACCGGGGTGGTCTCGGGATTGGTCTGGCATTGGAAATCGCGGGAATAATCGCACGCACCCCGCTTGGTCGGTACCCGGTCGACATCCCGTTTTCACGTGGAATTCACCGCGCGGCTTGAAACCGGTGCCATTTGGCTATTTCCGCTTGGTATCCTGCGTCGGGAAACTGACATGGAGACTCCGGATTACGAATACTACGGGTTGAAGGCCGAGGCGTGGGACATCCTGCGTGGGGATACGTCGGGGTGGGACGACCGACCGTTTTATCTCGATGCGATCCGCCGCTACGGTGAACCCGCACTCGATATCGGTTGCGGTACGGGACGCTTGCTGCTCGACTACCGGCGTGAGGGAATCGATATCGACGGCCTCGACGACTCGGCCGACATGCTGGCGATTTGCCGCGACAAGGCCGATGCGGGACTGCTCGAGGTCAAGCTGATCCATCAGCAGATGGAGCGGATGCAACTTCCGCGCCGCTACCGCACCATCCTGGTGCCGTCCAGTTCGCTGCAACTGCTCACCGAGTCGCGAGCGACCAGCGACGCGCTCAGCGCCATTTACAACCATCTCGAGCCTGGCGGCGTGGTGCTGGCTTCGTTCATGACACTTTGGAAACAAGGAAAACCTGCCGAGGAAGCTTGGGAAGAATCAGCCTCCACCCCGGACGGGGTTTTGTACCGCCGTGTCGCCATCACCCGGGTCGACCCGATCGAACGTCTCGAACACACCGAGGACCGTTACGAAAAACTGATCGACGGCCAGGTGGTGCGCTCGGAGGTGCATAAACGTTCCCCCGCAACCCGTTCGTACAACCAGGATCAGGCGGTGCAATTGTTCGAGAAAGCGGGGTTTGTGGATGTCAACGTCCTCAAGGCCTTCGCCGACATGCCCGCCGGACGCTCCGACACGCTGTTTGTGATCCGCGCCGTGCGTCCCGGAGCCGAAACACAACGGCCGAAATCGACGACGATCGCCGAAGCAGCGCCGATTCCGGATTCGGCTCGCCATGCGGAAGCCGACGAACCAGGCCGGGGGCCAACCGATACCGTCGTTTCGACATCCTCGACCGAAGGCCCGTCCGGACCGTCAGCAGACTTCCGCCTTGGGGACAACGATATCTAGAAGCGATATGTGAGAGCATTCCCGGGGTCGGGCGTGCTATTCTGGGAACGCCCCGGAGCCGCCGGGGAAGGAGCAGCCATGGGCAGCATGCGTTACGGGTCCATTCCCGGCCTCGACAAGCCGGTCTCGCGGTTGGTGCAGGGAATCATCCAGGTCGACCGCAGCGACGAAGCCAAGGGTTTTTCCCAACTCGACGCCGCGTTTGCGTCCGGGATCACCTGTGTCGACACCGCCTACATTTACGGCTCGGATCCCTTCCTTGGGAAATGGATGCAGACCCGTGGCAACCGCGACCAGGTGGTGGTGCTCGCCAAGTGCGCCCATCCGACATTCCGCAATCGTGTCACTCCCTACGACATCCAAACCGAGCTCCACGACATCCTGGTGCGTCTGGGTACCGACCACGTCGACATGCTGGTTCTGCACCGCGACGACGAAGCGGTTCCGGTGGGGCCGATTGTCGATGTCCTCAACGTGCTGGTGAAGCAGGGCAAGGTCAAGGCGTTCGGCGGCTCGAACTGGACCACCGCCCGCCTGCAGGAAGCCAACGACTACGCGGCGTCCACGGGACAGATCCCGTTCGCGGTGAGTTCGCCGAATTTCTCGCTGGCCGATCCCATCCAAGTGCCGTGGGGGGGCTGCATCACCATTTCCGGTGACGCACAGGCTGCGGAGCGCGACTGGTACACCAAGGCGCAGATGCCGGTGTTCTCGTGGTCGAGCATGGCAGGCGGCTTCTGGTCGGGACGTTACACCCGCGACGGTGTCCCGACCTACACCGAAGGCCAGGACAAACTGGTGCGCGACTGCTATTGCTCGGAAGCCAATTTCGAGCGTCTCAACCGCGCGACCGCGCTCGGCAAGGCGAAGGGCCTGACCGTCGCGCAGGTGGCGCTGGCGTGGATCCTCAACGATCCGATGGATGTGTATGCATTGGTGGGTGCGCAGACCCAGGCCGAGATCGACGCCAACCTCGGGGCGCTCGAGACCGTGTTGACCCCGGGCGAACGTGCCTGGCTGGACCTCAAGGCGGACTCGCCCAACGGTTGACCTTGGATCGGAGGTTGCAATCTCCTTTATCCACTACGAAAACGGCCGGTGTGCAGATCGCACACCGGCCGTTTGCCATTCCAACCGTTTCGCGAATACCAATGGAACGCACCGCGGGCTTGGGAAGCGCACCGGACAACAATCTCCCGGACGCGGCAGCAATCACATACCGAAGTAATAAAACGACTCGTCGAAGTCGATCACCTGATCCTAGTTGATGTCGAGGGTAGCCAGAT
>CAZYBA010000003.1:6144-7795 GCA_964646105.1 uncultured Armatimonadia bacterium | reverse complement strand
ACGCGCTTCCGCCTTGGTCAGGTTACCGTCCCGGTCCGAATCCAGCGCAGTGATGAAATCGATGAGTTTCTGATCGCGATCCAATCGGCCGATGTTGGTGTCGCTATCCACCATCAGCACCGGCTGCACGCGGGCCACCGCGGATTTGGCGACAGATAACGACCGCATTCCAAACACCATCATCATCTCGTTTTCGGTTTGCTTACCCCCGAAAACGGTCTCCCGAGGATTCGGATTGGCCCGGTTCCCGGCGGAATTGTCGAAAACAAACGTCATTCGTACAACATCGCCCTTGCGCAATTGGATCGGTGATACGGGTTCGTAGTCAAGTTGCCAATTGAAATCGAAGCGGGGAACATCCAAAAGTAGTTCGGACTTGCCGGCGCCGTCAATCCGCTCGAGGCGCATCGACTTGCCCCGGTAGTGCGCATGGGGAAGTAGGCGCGCCAGATCCATATCGGCTGGGATGCCGTATGTCGCCGTTACGACATGGTTCGAAACGCCTGCCGGAATGCGCAACGTTTGGTTGTTGGTGAACAGAAACGACTGCCGTTCCGTCCGAACCGGCCCCTTCGCGAGCCTCACCCCGAGGCGCGTGCTGTCCTTGGTTGCCTCCCCGAACGGCGTGTAATGCATCTGGAAATGCAGGACCGCGTTGGCGGGAACCCGAATCGCCGTACCGCTCGGGAGAATCTCGGGCAGACCACCCGGACTCCAAGTGGCGACGGTTCCGACACTGATTGGTGCCCCACGGTCGTCCACACCTCTGGCGGTCACCCCCACATGGTGCACCACGCGCAAATCCCCGGGGATCACCTGAGTCGCCTCCACCCAGAGTGGTTCCGGGTTGTTCAACGCAATCTCATAATCGACCATGGGAATAGTGCCGGTCGCTGGTATCGCGATGGGCTTGTCAGGCTTGATAATCCGGTCCGGAGTGCCGATCAGCCACTCCTTGGGAAATGTTCTCGGCTTGGGCGAATCGGACGGGTTCCCTTCGGCCAATCCGTTGGCGATCCATTTGCCCACAGACGCTTTTTCCCCGTCGCTCAGGCTGCGGTCGTGTTTCCACTTGCCCACCCCCGGAGCCATGAACCAAGGCGGCATGGTGCCGTCCTCCACCACCCTGCGGATCATGGCGGAGCGGGCAGCCACCGCCTTGAAATTGTCCAAGGAAAACGGAGCAGGTCCCCCTTCATGGTGGCATTCGATGCAGCGTCGATCCACCAAGTGGGCGATATCGCCGTGGTACGTGGGTTTTTCGTTGGGTACGAACGGCTTGGCGACATACTCCACCGGAGCCGGCTCCGGAACCGCGTTCTTGGCCACCCGACCGCACCCGAATCCCGGAGACATTCCGGAAATCAATCCGAATGCACCCAACCCAAGGATTCCCGACAAAACAATCCTCTTCATAGTTTGACCAATCCCCCCAATACTCGCACAATCCGCGCGGTCCATCGCCTCTGGTCGCATCCGGTTTGGAAATGCCTTTGGGCGAGCAAAAATCCGTGCATGGGCCTCATTTCAAATGTTCGCAACGGATGGCGAGTCAGCGTGACTTTCCGTTCCCGGTGCGCTGCCTTGGCAACGAAGTCGGCGGGGTCAGCAGGCACCCCGGAGCGTCGGTGCGCGCGACGCGGGGAGCTTT
>CAZYBA010000003.1:5041-6134 GCA_964646105.1 uncultured Armatimonadia bacterium | reverse complement strand
CTCGACGAGGAGCTCGCGGCCCACCAGCTCGGGCAGCACCGCGTCGACCGCGTCCTGCAGATAGCGATTGCGGGGCGCAGGCAAACTGGTCCCGACCCCGTACTGGTCGTCGACCGCGCCCCGGTACACCACCGTCCGATCCGGCCGGATCAGGAAAACTTCCGTCGTGGTTTGGGCCTTGAAGACCCGAACCAATTCCTGCGTCGGATCCGAAACGACGGGTTCAACCCACCGGAGACGCTGGGCCCAATGCTTAGTTTCCTCGGCGGTCTCGATTTCCGAGGGGTTCACGTAGACCACCCGGACCCCTTGTTTGCGGAAGCGTGCCTCAAGTTGGGTGTATGTCGGGCCGAGTTTGCGGCTGAGCGGGCAGGTTTCGCCCACTAGCGCCACAACCGTCAACTTTGCACCCGGGACCGGAATGGTTACATGGCGTCCGTCCACCGCCCGTACGGGAGGCAACACGGGCAAGCGCTCCGTCGCGGAGCGATCGGCAACGACATTCCCGCGGGACGACTTTCCTTCGCTTCCCGACGGAACATGGATTCCAGTTACCAATCCGAGCGACAAGGCTCGGGAGAACAGCCCACTCGACATATCTGCCTTTCGACGGGGCGCAAATCAACCCCCACAAGGGATGTCGGCAGACTTGTCCGGCCACTGGAACAAACCCGGCAACACCACCGGGTTTCCGCGGGACAGAAACCGGGCAAAACAAAACGGCCGCTGTGCGCAGTGCACAGCGGCCGTTGCCATCAGGCGGGTCGGAAGACTTACGGGTTGGGGCGTTGGCGCCGCCCGCCGAGGATGCCTTTCATCAGCCCCTCCGCTTCCTCTTGGGTCACCTTGCGATCCCCGTCCTTGTCCACTCCCCCAAGCATGCCCCAGAAGCGCCCCGCCTCGGCTTCGCTGATCGTGGCGTCCCGGTTGATGTCAAGGAAGTCGAACATACGCGCGATCACGTCCGGGCCACCCGCACCGCCGCGTCCCCCCCCGAACAAGCCACCGAACGCGCCGAGGGTACCGCCGGTGAACGACGCTGAATTGCCTTCACCCGGCTTCTCGTCAGGGAGCAGGTACTCGAAGTAGCCCA
>CAZYBA010000003.1:0-5031 GCA_964646105.1 uncultured Armatimonadia bacterium | reverse complement strand
CGCTGGAACCCCTTGAGCGCCTGGGCCTTCGCCATCTCCTCGTAGGTCTGCTCGCCCCAACCCACAGTTGCGTTCGCGTCGGGATTGGACGCGTTCTTCGTCGAATTGTCATACCAAGCCCGGTACACCATCTCGTCGCCGGCCTTGATTTCCAGAGGCTTCACGAACGTGTATCCGAGTTGCCAGTTGAAATCGTAACGGGGAACGTCGAGGATGGTCTCTGTCCCACCACCCTTGCGCGCCAATTCGTAGCGTGCGGCCTTGCCCCGGACATGGGCATGCGGGAACAGCGACAAGAGGATGGCATCCTTGGGTGCGCGCAACCGAGCCCCTACCTCGTGGTTGTCGGCTCCCGGAGGAATCGAGAACCATGCGTTCACCAGGCTGGACGTGTGCACTTCGTGCTTCACCGGCGCCTTGGAGAACGTCAGGCCGATCCGGGACTGGTCGGTGGTGGCGGTGCCGTTGGGCGTGTAGTGCAGCTGGAAACGCAGTGTCGAGCCCGCGGGGAGACGCTTTGCCAATCCGTCGGGATAGGCAAGGTAGCCACCACCGGGAGCATACGCCCCGAAGAAGCCGCGGATATCGTCGCCCCCACCCAATCGTCCGAGCAGCCCGCCGCCGCCATTTGGCTTGCTCAGGAACACCAGCACATGGTGGACCACACGGCGGTCACCGGGTTGGACCTCGATTTTCTGGATCCATTTGTCTTCCGTAAAGCCGGTGGGAACCTCGATATTGACATAGTCCATGGTTCCGGTCGCCTTGACGGGGACCGGATTGGGCAGTTCGAAGACAACATCCGGTTTGCCCAGCATCCACGAATCGGCGAAGATCGGTGGTTTCGGGGCCTGCTTCGGATCTCCCTTGGGAGTGCCTCCTGTCGCCCATGCGGCGAGCGCCGCCTTGTCGGCGTCCGGAATCGTGGGGTCGTCACGCCACGGGCCGGTGCCCTTCGCCGCAAACCATGGCGGCATGATGCCCTTCTCCACCACGGCGTTGAGCATCGACGCACGGGCCTTGACCGACGCGTAATCCTCGAGCGCGAACGGCCCCACGCCGTCCTTGCGGTGGCAGGGAACACAGTGCTTCTGGACAATGTGCTGGATCTTGCCGTGGTAGGTCGGGACCGGAGCCGGCGCGGAAGGTGTCGGGAGCAGGCAACCCGGCGCGGTGGTCGCGGTAACGGCCGGTGCCTTGCCCGCCAGCAGCGATTCCAGCGCGTTGGCCAGGAACCGGTTGCGCGGCTGAGGAAGGCTCGCGCCCACCGCATACTGGTCGTCGACCGCCCCACGGTAGAGCACCTTGCCCGACGGATCCAGCACAAACGCCTCGGTGGTGGTTTCCGCACCAAGTCGTTGCACCAGACTATGGTCCGGGTCGTGCACCACTGGACCGTTCCAGCCCAGCCGGTCCTTTGCGGCGCGCAGTTCGGCGGGCGTCTCGGCCGGGGACGGGTCGAGATAGGCGAACCCTACCCCCTGGGAAGCAAACCGATCCTCCAATGCGGCCAAGGTCGGGGAAACCTTTTGGCTGAGCGGACAGGTGGTGCCCACCAAGGCAACCACCGTGTAACGGGCTCCCTTCAGCGGCAACGTCACCCGTTTGCCATCGACCGCGGTTTCCACCGGCAGGTCGACCCGTTTGCCGATACCGGCGGACGCCGGTGCGACCGGGGACGCCGGCGCGTTCGGATTCACCGCCGCCGCGGAAGGCTTGCCCTTCTCGGCAATCACCCCACCGGCCAATACAGTGCCGGCGAACACCACACCTGTGACCAAGCGCAACACCATGGAACACCCCTCTCCGTCTGGGTAAAAACCGCAAGTCGGTTACAACACTAACGACGCTGCGTCGCCGCAATGGTTCCCCGCTTCCCCCAATTTTCAAACGAAATCCCGTATTTGGTCACCCGAGCCCCACTTTCGGAGATCGAGAATCGGGATTGCCGTTTGCCGTCGCCCCGCTGGAAGCGTTTCCAAAACCGCGTCGGGACAGCACCAAACCCAATACCGGTTCACCGTTTGCCGTCGAAAACCACCACACCGTTGACAACCGTCCCCACGCAGTGCGACGTGGTCTCGAACGGGTCACCATCGTAGAGCGCCAAGTCGGCGTCCTTGCCCACCTCGAGCGAGCCCACCCGCTTGGCGATTCCCAGGATCCGCGCGGGTTGCAATGTGATCGCCGCCAGCGCATCGTCGAACGACAAACCGTTCGCCGCCGCCAGCGCAGCCTCGAACAACACAATTCGGGTCTTGGGGACATAGGTCTCGTAACCGCCCTGAATGGCGAACGGAATGCCCGCGACCTTCAGTTGGGCTGCCGTTTCCAGCGAAAGGCTCTCGCTCTCTCCGCCCGGACGCGCCATCGTGGGATGCAGCAGGACCGGGACTCCCGCCCGCTTGATCTCGTCGGCCAGGAGCGGCGCCTCGCTCGCACCGTCGAGCCAAAGTTTGAAACCGAATTCCTTTTGCAGGCGCAGGGCCGCGGCGATGTCGGTCGCCTTGTGGACACTCACCAGCAGTGCGGTTTCCTTACGCAATACGCGCAGCCACACCTCGCGCTTCAGGTCGCGTGCACCGCCGGAGTCCTTGCCGGCCTTCGCCAACGCGTCCTTGGCCTTGAGCAGTTCCGCGCGCAGCATCGCGATGCCCTTCGCCTTGGTGCCGGCGCCCGAGCCGGATCCCAGGGTGACCGACACCGCCGCCTCGGGAACCAGGGTGGCGCTCTCGACGGTCTTGCCGACGGTCTTGACCACCATGGTCTGACCGCTGACCAGCGCCGCGGGAGCATGGCCGGTGTGCAGGGTGGTGACGCCGAACCCGCGCACCCATTCCACCAACACCTCCGACGGATCGTAGGCGTCCCCGGCGCGCAGGTCCGGCTGGATCGCCCCTCCTCCATCGACCTGGTTCTGGTCGTGCGGCTGGTTCAGATAGCCCGCCAACCCCACCACCGAACGGGCATCGATCAGCCCCGGAGTGACCACCTTGGCCGAAACCGTCTTCACTCCCGGGGGAATGGCGAACGATCCGTCCGGACCAATGTTTGCGATCTTGCCGCCCGACACCAACACCACACCGTTCGCGATCGGCTTGCCCGAAACCGTATGCACGGTCTCCCCGCGAATCACCAAATCCTGGGCCATCGCGGGCACCGCGAGGGTCAGCGCCAGCGCAATACCGAAAACATTGCGAAGTTTCGTCCCGAAAGACGGCAAACCGTTCCCCGAAGCCGGGGTTTCCATTGTGCAGATCCGCATCATCGTCCCCCTCCGTGGTTGTCGTGGTCTTGGTCGAAGCAGTCGATGTGCAGGTGCGACCCGCGTGTCGCCCCCACCCCGCCGGTGGCCACCAGCTTGTCCTTGGGATCGGTGCGGTCGAACGCCTTGGCACCCTCCACCCAGGTTTCCAAGACATGGGTGTAGATCGACAGCGGATCACCGGACAGCACCACCAGGTCGGCGTCCTTGCCAGGCTCCAAAGTCCCGATGCGGTGTTGCAGGTCGAGCATGCGCGCCCCCGCCACCGTCAAGCCCTCGAGCGCCTTGCGGCGGGTCATTCCTGCGCGCACCGCCAGCGCAGCCGAACGCAGGAACCACCGCGAATCGGTGATCGAATCGTCGGTGTGGAAGCCCACCGCCGCCCCGACCGCCTCGAGTGCGGCGGGAGTTTCGTAACGCAAGCCGACCGCCTCGAGCTTGCCGCCCGGCGCATCGATCATGATCACCGAACTCGCCACCCCGGCGTCGGCGATCTCCTTGGCCACCTTCCATCCGTCCGACAAGTGGTGCAGGACCACCTTGAACCCGAACTCCTTCGACAGCCGCAGGACAGTGAGAATGTCCTCCGCCTTGTGCGTGTGGTGATGCACCACCCGTTTGCCGTCCAGCACCTCCGCCAGAACTTCCATGCCGAGGTCGCGAGCGGGCAACTTGGACGCATCGCCTCCGGCGGCGCGCACCTTTTCGCGGTATTCCTGGGCCCGGACCCATAGGGCGCGCACCATCGCCGCGGACTTGCCGCGGGTGCCGGGAAACGCTCCCCCGCCGGTACGGATCGGGTTGGTGCCGTTCGCCATCTTGATTCCGTGGGCAATTCCGCCGCCGTCGAGCGGGAACGTCCAGTCGTCGATGGTGCGCGGCGCCGGGCGCAACTTCACATAAATGGTCTGACCGGATAGCAGGTGCCCCGAGCCCGGCATGATGTTGAGCGTGGTGAGGCCGCCCGAGCGGGCGCGCTGGAACCCGGCATCCTGCACATCGATGGTGTCGAGAATCCGGCATTCGGGGTTGATCGGGGACGACCCGTCGCCGCCGGAGCCGCCACCGATGTGGCTGTGGGTGTCCACCAGACCGGGCATGATCACCTTGCCGGCCATGTCGCGCACGGTCGCGCCGGCGGGCACCGAAACCGCACCGACCGCTCCCACCGCCACTACCTTGCCACGGTGCACCACCACCGTCCCCTTGTCGATCTCAGGGCCGGCGATCGGGATCACCTTGGCTCCGACAAAGGCGACCGGGGTTTCCTGCGCCGCGACCGGGCCGAGCGAACCGGCCAATGCAGCCAACGCAAGCCAGGGTCGGGAAAGCGGACGGGCAACGGGAACCGGCAAGCGTCGCGCACCGGTACCGGTTCCGCGCCGCCGGGGAAAGGGTGAATGGGGAGATCGGGACATGAACGATTGGTTCGACACCGGACGCTTGCCTGCCTCCCGCGCAACCGGACGTTCCCATGTGTCCGAACGGACGGATCTGAAGGAGTGCAAAAACAGGTACCGCTCGCCGACATCGCACGGTCCCCGGTGCACCATTCAAATGTCTCCGATCACGCCGCACGGGGACCAAGCGGGTTGGCGTTTACCACCGTGGCAAGCACCCGCCTTGAAGGCACAGCGTCCGGCAAAAGTGAATATCGTTAACAATGAACCAGATAGTTTCCCTCGGCTACAGCATTCCCGTTGTCGATCTCGCTGCCGAAACCCACCGCCAATCGGTGGTCGACCGGGAACCGGGCCAGTATCTCG
>CAZYBA010000002.1:24420-32210 GCA_964646105.1 uncultured Armatimonadia bacterium | reverse complement strand
TCAATTCACCGTGTCCCGTCGTCATTTCGGGATAATTCAGGTTTTGTTTTTGTCAAGAATTCGAAATTGTTCCGAGCAATCGAATCCGGCGGCAATTCCGAATACCTCCAATTCCGCGATTGCGGATTGATGCATTCGCTGCAGCAACGTGGACTGCTGATCCCCCATCGGGAGTGCGATCCGGGCCTTCATCCAAACGTCGGGGCAGGGATTGCGGCGGTGTTGGAGCCAGAACGGATTCCGTTCCTGAGTTGGCCGTGGGAGTGGTCGTTCTCCCAGTGGAAGGATGCCGCGCTCGCGGTATTGGAGATCCAGCGGTCCGCGCTCGAAAACGGCATGCGTCTCAAGGATGCCAGCGCCTTCAACGTCCAGTTTCACCGCGGCCGTCCCGTCTGGATCGACACACTCTCGTTTGAGGACAATTCCGACGGTGCGCCGTGGATTGCCTACCGTCAGTTCTGCCGTCATTTCATAGCGCCTTTGGCCTTGATGTCCAAGTTGGATCCATCGCTCGGGCGCCTCCTTCTGTTGCATTTGGATGGTATTCCGTTGGAGGTCACCTCCCGCCTCCTCCCTTGGAGTACTCGATTCCACCCGGGACTAGCGATGCATATCCACCTTCAGGCGCGCATGCAGAGGCGTCACGCAGCCGAGGAACAGGTTCCGGAGTCGCAGGTCCCTCGACTTTCAATCGCGGGTCAATTTGCCGTGGTCGACAGTCTGCGAAATGCGGTCGCCGGATTGACCTGGTCGCCCTCTGGAACCGAGTGGGCCGGTTACTACGGGAGTACCAATTACGCGGAAGAGTCCATGCGCCTCAAGGAGGCAGCAGTTGCGCGCATGGTGGACGCAGTCGCGCCGGGGAATCTGGTCTGGGACTTCGGCGCCAATGACGCGCGTTTCTCACGGCTTGCGGCCCGAAAGGGATGCCAGACCATAGCCTGGGACATCGACCCCGGCGCCGTGGATGCGGCTTGGCGTTCGGTCCGGGCCGAAACGGACCTTTCGGTCTTGCCATTGCTTCTGGACCTGACCAATCCCAGCCCTGCGGCGGGTTGGAATCTGACCGAACGGGAGTCGTTTCTGGAACGGGGTCCAGCGGATCTGGTGATAGCCCTTGCGTTGGTGCACCACGTTTGCCTCACCGGGCAGGTCCCGCTGGAGCAGTTCAGTGCATTTCTCGCTCGTTGCGCCCCCGCGGCGATTGTCGAATGGGTTCCGCGCGAGGACTCCCAAGCCCGCCGGCTGTTGGCGCGTCGCCCGGACCGATGTCCGACCTACAACGACCAGTCGTTTCTGGCGGCGATCAGTCGCCATTGGCGGGTGGTTGAAACCGTCGATCTGGGCGACTCCTTGCGTCGGCTCTACCGACTCGAGCGTCTGCGTTGAGGAAGATTACGCAGCGCACAGTGCGTGATGCCGGGCTTGGCCTGTGGATTTCGGCGGGTTCGTGGGCCTACCCGGCGTTGGCATTGGCGGCCGGCAACATGGGGGAATTGCTCGCCGGATCGTGGGTACGGCCTGCGGCCGCCCTCGGGTTGCTCGGAGTTGCGCTGTACTGTGTGTCAGCCGTGCTTACGCGGTGTTTTGCGAGAGCGGCCTTGCTGGTCGCGGTGAACGCGCTGTGTTGGTTTCAGTTCTGGAATGTAGTCGGTCTGTTTCAGGAATGGTTTCTGTTGCTCGGTGTCGCGCCACCGCAGGCCATGGCGCTCTGCCTGCTGCCTTGGTTGATCGGCAAGATGGTTCTCGTCGGGTTCGTCCTGCGTTCCCGGCGCCTTGTGCAGGCAGTCGTTCCGGCGTTGGCCTTCGGCATTGGTGTGCTCCTGGTCCAACCTGGCTGGGCCCTTTCCCGTGGCAACAGCACCCGGCCGGGAAGCTCCGACAGGCGTGGGCTCAATGTCCCGGCGTCAATTCGAGACGCTGCGGTCGAAATCGAGGCCGCCGAGCCCGACGTTTTCGTGATCGTTTTGGACGCATACGGTCGGGACGATGCCCTGGAGCGGTATCTGGGTGTTGACAATCGGACGTTCGTCGAAGAATTGCGTCGTCGTGGGTTCACGGTCGCCCGGCACAGCCAATCCAATTACAACCAGACTCTTTTGTCTCTATCGTCAATGATGAGCATGGACTATGTCCAGTCATTGCCAATCCCGGCCGGGAGTTTGGATGTGATTTCGGTGGCGCCGTTCACCGACGGGGGGCGTGGCCGGAAGGTGTTTTCGGAGCACGGCCTCCGGATTGTCAATATTCCGTCGGCGACGACGATCACGGAGATGCCGACCGCGGACTGGATTGTGGCGGATCCGAATCCCGTCTCCGAGACATGGCTGAGTCCGCTGGAAGCGTTGCTGGTGACCCGAACGCCGTTGGTGCTGATTCCGCGCCGGCAGTTGGGAGAGACCGAACTGCATCGCAACGGCATCGAAAACGCGTTCCGTCACGTCGTCCGGGTGGCCGAGCACACCTGGCCGAAGTTTGTCTTCGCGCATCTGCTGGTCCCGCACCCTCCGTTTCTGTTTGATTCCCGTGGCGGCCCTGTCGCGTCGCCGACCGTGGTCGGCGCGCTGGAGGATGGTGCGGACTTGCGGAGGCACTTGTCCGAAGCAGAGTACAAACGACGCTACGCGGGCCAGCTGGCCCACACAAACCGTCGTGTCCTCGAGACAGTCGATGCGATCCGAAAAAAGGCCACGCGCCCGTGCGTGATTGTCCTGATGGGAGACCATGGTTCGCGACTGCGTACGGATTTCCGGAGTCTGGAGAAAACCGATCCAGCGGAATCGTCCCGTATCTTGATGGCCATATCCCTGCCCGATTCAACTCCGGAAGAGCGTGAGATCATCGACCGGTTGTCGCCGGTCAACGTGCTGCGCTTCATTTTGTCGGCGCGATTTGCGGAGGACTATCCCCTCCTGCCCAACCGGGGTTGGTACAGCCCGATGTCGAATGCGTTTGCGTTCGTCCCGGTTCCCGATGCGGCGGAGCGCTTGGACGAGAGCGGCCGCTGACGATCCCGCCGTGCCGGGCGTCCAAGGGTCTGATCCGGTTCATGCACTGTCAGGGGGTGGCTTGAGCGGTGTGCCGGTCATGGACTCGATGAAATTGGCCCAGACGGGGTTGGGTGTCCAGACCGCTTGCAGATCGGTTGCGGCGGCGTCAGGATCGCAAAGTTGGTCCAGGGTGCGCCAGACATAGAAGAAGGACGAAACCCGCAGGTTGGCCGCGCAGTGCACCAGCATCCTGCGTCCCGACCATTCGGTCATCTGGTTGCGGAAGCGTTCGAAATCGCGTGGGCGTGGGTCGAGCCAGACGACGGGAACGACATGGTAGTCAAGGCCGAGGTCGTCGCAAAGGCCCTCTTCCCAGACCGGCTCCTGTCCGGGCGGCAGGAGACTGAGAACGCATTCGCAGCCTGCATCGCGTAGGAATGTGAAATGTCCCTCGGTGGGTTGTCCGCTGGTAAGGGTTTCCCGTGTGAGTCGATAGACCGCCGGCAGGGACGCCAGACAGGATTCGATGTCCGGATCGGGGGACGTTCCGCTGTCCCAGGAAAGGCGTGGACGCATGCGGGTGGTATACCCCAATGGTCTCTGTGATTCGGCGGAACCTGGGTTGTCTTCTTGACGGTCGTCGTGCGGCAATCCGATAATGGTGGGGCCCGGACCAGGGCGCAATGTCTGTGGATGGAGTGAGGGCAATGGCGCGATTCCTAGCGGTGGACATGGGTGCGGAGAGCGGGCGCGGCGTGGTGGGCACGCTGGGCGGCGACGGACGCCTGGTACTCGAAGAGGTCCATCGTTTCCCGAACGGTCCGATCCGTATCGGCAATTCGATGGTGTGGGACTTCCCCCGGTTGGTTGCGGAGACACGCACTGCGATCGCCAAGGCGGTGGAATCGGCCCCGATCGACGGCTTGGGCGTGGACACCTGGGGGGTCGACTTCGGTCTGTTGGGCCCGTCGGGTGAGATCGTCGGCATGCCTGTGCACTACCGGGATCCGCGCACCAACGGCTGGGTGGAGCGGCTGTATGCGACCGTTCCCCAATCGGAGGTTTTCGCCGCCACCGGCATCCAGACCATGCAGATCAACACACTGTTCCAATTGGCGGCGCTCGCGGAGCAATCGCCCCGGTTGATCGATGCGGCGCAGAAGATGCTCTTCATTCCCGACTTGCTGCATTGGTGCCTGACGGGACGATCGGATTCGGAAACCACCATCGCGTCGACTTCACAGATGTGGGATCCGGTGGCCGGCGACTGGGCGCGGGGAGTTCTAAGCCGGCTTCGATTGCCGGTCCATTTGCTGCCGGATGTTGTTGCGGACGGAACACTGTATGGACCGTTGCTGGGTGACGGAGTTCCGGCATCGGCCAAGGGCACTGCGGTGTATGCTCCCGCGGGACACGACACCGCCTGTGCGGTCGCGGCCGTTCCGGCTTCCCCGGGTGACGATTGGGCGTATCTTTCGAGCGGGACCTGGTCGCTGCTTGGTGTGGAGACAAGAACCCCGGTGCTTTCCCCGAAGGCGGCGGCGGCGAATATCACCAATGAAGGCGGGGCGCTGGGAACCATCCGCTTGTTGAAGAACATCGGGGGTTTGTGGCTGGTGCAGGAATGCCGCCGGGCGTGGGCGCGGCTTGGCGACGAGCGCAGTTACGACCAGCTGACGCGCTTGGCGATGGATGCCAAGCCGATGGCCTGCTTGATCGATCCCGACCATCCGTCGTTGCTCGCCCCACCCGACATGCCGGCCGCGATCCGGGATCTGGCTGCCTCCACCGGGCAACCGGTTCCCGAGGGAATCGGTGCGACGGTGCGCTGTTGCTTGGACTCGCTGGGGCTCAAATACCGCGCGACGTTGCGGACGTTGGAAGAGTTGTCGGGCAAAAAGGTGAGCAAACTCCACATCGTGGGTGGAGGATCCCAGAACCGGTTGCTCAATCAGATCGCGGCGGATGCCACCGGATGCACCGTGTTTGCCGGTCCTGTGGAAGCGACTGCGATCGGAAATGTCTTGTTGCAGGCCCGCAGCGCCGGGCTGATCACCGACCTCAACGATCTGCGCGCGATCGTGCGGGCATCGTTCCCGATCGAGACCTTCTCCCCGAATCCCGATGCGGCGGCGCGCTGGGACGCGTTGGCGGCCCAGCGCGGAATCTGCCCCCACCCGCTTGCGGGGCGGTCTGCGGAGGTGATTGGCATGGCAACGGCACGTGTCGGAGTGTTCGGAGGGAGCGGGTTCAGTAAATTCCTCGAATCAACTCGTGAGGAATGGGTCGAAACTCCGTACGGTGCACCGTCGGACAAAGTGGTATTGGGGGAGGTGGCAGGGGTTCCGGTGGCCTTCCTTCCGCGCCACGGCCGCGACCACCGGATTCCACCGCACAAGATCAACTTTCGGGCGAATGTCTGGGCGATGCACGCGCTCGGGGTAGAGGCGATTGTCGGACCGTCGGCCTGCGGGTCGCTGCAACCCGATATACACCCCGGCGAATTTGTCGTTTGCGACCAGTTTGTGGACCGGACCAGCGGACGGATCGACACGTTCTACGACGGGTCGGTGGTGACCCACGTCTCCACTGCGGAACCCTATTGCCCGCTGTTGCGCGCCCATGCGATCGCTACGGCGAAGCAATTGGGCATGCCGCTTCACGAGCACGGAACCACGGTGGTCATCCAAGGCCCGCGCTTTTCCACCCAAGCGGAGTCACGGTGGTTTACGCAGATGGGTTGGCATGTGGTGAACATGACCCAGGTTCCGGAATGCGTCCTCGCCCGCGAATTGGAGATTCCGTATGTCAACATTTCGGTGGTGACCGACTACGACGCCGGGCTGGTGGCGGACGGGACGGTGCCGGCGGTGACCACGGCGCAGGTGGCGGAGACATTTGCGGCGAGTTTGGACCGATTGCGGACGTTGTTGTTCGCCATTATCGAGACCCTGCCCGACCTGTCCTCGTCGCCTGCCCGCAATGCGTTGGCGCAGGCCCGTTTCCATTGACGGGGACGGCCATGCCCGTAAACGAGTAACCCGGCAGCGGTGGTGGTTCGCTGCTGCGGTCCGCATCGGATGCGGCGGAAAATTTGGCAAATCCGATTGCGGCGAATGTCGCACGCGATGTCGTTGCGGATTCGCATCCGGTACTTCGCCAACGGTTGCCGAAGCAAACACATGTTTGATAGGATGCCCCCATGGGTGCTCCATTGATCCAGCTGACCCGTGTCCGATCGGTGGTCACCGAGCGTTCCGGGTTCGGAGTACCCGCCGAAATCACATTGAACCCCTACCGCGGTTGTGCATTCGGGTGCTCGTACTGCTACGCGCGGAAGTTTGTCCATGACGATCTGCGGCGTCGCGTGGATTGGGGCAATTGGGTGGAGGTCAAGGAAAACGCCGTGGATGCGCTGCTTCGCGACTGCCACAAGTGTTTCGACAAATCGGTTTTTGTCGGGTCGGCAACCGACCCGTACCAGCCGTCGGAGCGGTCCCATCGCATCACCCGGTCGATGTTGGAGGTCTTGCTTCGGTCTTTCCCACGGCGGGTCCATATCCAGACCCGTTCGCCGTTCGTGGTTGACGACATCCCGTTGTTGCGCGAGTTCGGCGACCGGTTGACAGTCGGTGTTTCCATCCCCACCGATTCCGACATTGTCCGCAAGGCATTCGAGCCCCGTGCGCCGTCGATCGCACGCCGCATCACCACCGCGGGCGCGTTGCTTGACGCTGGAATCCATGTCGAGGCGTCTATTGCGCCGCTGCTTCCCTGCACACCGCGTCGTCTTGCGAAGATGCTCTCGGGCAAGGTCAACGGGGCCTGGATTGGTTCGATCAACTTCCACGGTGACGAGGGGAATGCACGGGGGATTTACCGGGCGCGGGGTTGGGAGTCGTACCTTGATCCGGCACACAAGGTGGCGGTCACGGAGGCAATGGCGGATGCCGGGCTGATCGAAAAACGTGACAAGCGCCCCGTGGATGACTTAGAGTCCCAACATGCGCGCTGAAGTTCCGAACTTGGTGGTGATCCTCGCCGACGATTTGGGTTACGGGGATGTTTCGTGTTGCAATCCTGCGTCGAAGATCGCCACGCCACGGATAGACGCGTTGGCGCGGGAGGGGGTACTGGCCACCGATGCGCACGCGCCGGCGTCGGTGTGTTCCCCCACCCGGTACGGGTTGCTGACTGGCCGCTATGCGTGGCGGGGGCGATTGCAGCGGGGGGTGGTGGCGCCTTGGGGGGCACCGATTATCGAGGAGGATCGCCTCAATCTGGCCGGATTCCTGAGGGATCAAGGGTATTCCACCGGTTGTTTCGGAAAGTGGCACCTTGGCTGGGACTGGCCGACCAAGGACGGAAAGGCTCCCAAGCCCGTTAACGGCGGACCCACCAATGTGAATTTTCGACGTCGAATCGGGGGCGGCCCGATCGACCGGGGATTCGACACCTATTTTGGGGTCGACCTACCCAATTTCCCGCCGTACTGCTTTATCGACCAGGACCGAACCGTGGGATTCCCTCAGCGCCATGTCGAGCGCGAAGGACAGATCAATCGTCCCGGTCCGGTGATTGACGGATGGAAACAGGAGGAGATCCTCCCGACGGTCATCGACCGTGCCGCCGCCTGGATACGCGAACAGGCGCGTTCCACCAAACCGTTCTTCGCCTACATCCCCTTGACATCGCCCCATTACCCGCTGGTCCCGACCGATGGATGGAAGGGGAAATCGGGAGCGGGTGTTTACGGCGATTTTGTCCAGCAGACCGACCACCATGTCGGGCAGATTCTCG
>CAZYBA010000002.1:20356-24410 GCA_964646105.1 uncultured Armatimonadia bacterium | reverse complement strand
CACATCCGACAATGGCGCGGAGCCTGGCGAGGTAGAGGTGGGTGCATACGAGCGGATTTTCCGTTATGGCCACGATGGCCGGGGTGGGTTGCGCGGAGTGAAGCGTGACAACTGGGAGGGCGGTCACCGTGTGCCGTTTGTGGCACGCTGGCCGGGCGTCCTGCGCGCCGGATCGCGCTCCGGTCAAACCATCTGCCTCACCGATCTGATGGCGACGATGGCGCAACGATGTGGCAAACTGCTGCCCGACAACGCCGCGGAGGACAGCTTCGACATGTTGCCGGCACTGCAGGGTCGACCCACCCCGAGGCGCAACATCGGTACGGTCCATCAGAAATCGAGCGGGGGCTGGGGCTTGCGTATGGGGGATTGGGTCTATAGCGACAGTCCATCGGGCAACGACAACGGTCGTGTCGAGCCGGCGTCGTTGGCGCCCCCACCCCATGGTCAAGCCGTCGAGTTGTTCAATCTCGCGACCGACCCTGCGCAGCGAGAAAATCGGGCGGCATCCGAACCGCGGCGTGTGGCAAGCATGAAACGACGCCTCGACGAACTCCGCGCACGCGGCCGGAGTCGGTGAAACGTCCGGCGCGGACGGGGTGAGCATTCGAATCCGCCCGCCTCTCCCGGCGCCCTGCGGGTTGGACACGATTCGACAGGGTTTACATTCACCAAGCCGGACCAAGCCCGAGGTCGGGGTCGAACCCGATTCTCACACCGGCTTCCGGACCAAAACCCAATGCCTGTTGAAGGTTGCTTGCAAAAACAGGATCTGTTACCGTGAAATCGGCCAGTTCCCAAGGGCTTGCCGACAACGTCAGGAAAAAGGCACATGGCAATCTTTTCGACCGGACTGGTCTGGAATCCGCGGACCTCACACAGACTGCTGCCCCTGCTGGCAATAATCGGTGCCCCGCTCTGGACAATCGGTTGTTCCGGCGGCGGCTCCTCCGAATCGTTCCGTTACCTGGAGATGGGCTCCGGATGGCAATTCGGCACCTCCGACTATTCGACCGAGACTGCGCCTGAGAACGTGGTGACCCGGGTCGAACCGCTGCCCGCGCCGTTTTCAGGAAACGGGCTTATCTTGGCGGGTACGAACCGAAGTGACGATGTGCTGATTTACGCCGTGCGGGTCGTGGACGGTTTGACTCCGGGTTCGCAGTGGCAGGTTGCGCTCGACCCGGAGATTCTCACCGATACACCAACCGGATGTGCCGGAGTCGGTGGCTCGCCTGGAGAAAGCGTTTGGGTGGTTGCCGGAGCCTCAGGCGCCCCGATCGTCACCAAGACGGTCGATGGCGAGATCCGGGTTGATCTAGATCGTGGCAACCAATCCCAAGGTGGGTCCCAAGGCATCGTGCTGGGGACCATTGCCGGAACATCGCCCCAGTGCTCCGGCGACGCGCCGATTGAATCAAAGGCGTTCTTGTCGGGACGATTTGTCAATGCCACCGCGGATATGCAGGGGCGGATCTGGGTGATGGTTGGGATTGATTCCGGATTCGAGTCCCGCAGCCGAATCTGGGTCCGGTCGGTTCGCCTGCGCCTCAAACCCGCCTGAGCTTGGGCGGGCGTCCGGACCCGGCGCCACGATCCGGATTCCGCTCAAGGGGAAAACGGCAACGCATCCGGATCTGCTCGGCTGTGGCGGCGCTTTCGCCGTTCTCCCAAACCAATCGCGAGCAGCAACGTCGCGAGCACCAGTACATGGGCGGTGAAGATCCCTAACGATGGTGTGCGGCCGGTGGGTTCGAGCCACGGCCAAGGGAATCGGAAGAATGCAAAGTTCAGTCCGTAATAGACCAACATGGTGGATGTCAAAGCGCGGCCGGTGAAGTGCCCACCCGGGTCGTCGCGGCGCCACGGCATGGCTGCCATCAGACCCGTGCATGGAATCAGCGCGAACAGGACGATTCCTGTGGTCGGCGCCACGACCCGCTCGTCAAAGCACAATCCGACCAGGGTTTTCGCCATGATGGGTGCCGCCACCAGCGGAAACGCGACCCAGGCCGCCCCCCATCCTCCGCTGGTGGCCAGAATAAAGGGAAGCAACGCCATGGGCAGTGCCCGGTCGGCAATGGCGTCGAATGCGTCCCAGGACCCAAACGTCCAGATCCACAGCAGCGCCATGTGCGCCGCGAGAAGAACTCCGATTCCCCATGCCGGCAACAGCCGCGGTTCAGGCAGCGGCTCCCGGACCAACGATTTCCAACGGGCCACCGCCGCTCCGATCGCTGCCCCCCAGACCGTTCCGAACGTGATCTCCATCATGTTCCACCAGTTGACCAAGGGATCCCAGCGCCCGAACTGTCGCGAGAACCAGTCCGGGTACCAGGCATGGGCCGATTGGATGCATTGCCCCCCGGCGAATCCGACACCTCCGGCGAGGAATCCGAGGATTCCGAGCCGCAGGGCAAGGGTGTCCCTGCGTACGATCCCCCGCCAGACAAGCATGCCGAGCCAGACCAGCAACAACGCCCCCCAGCGCTCCAACCGGGGCTTGAGCGACGGATTTTCGGGGAACCATTCCCAGGTGCTGGAAAAGTAGAGGCGGGGAAGGAGTCGTTTCGCGGGGTCGAACGGGGTGTGGAAAACCCATTCCCCGAGCAACCAGAGGCCCATCAGGGTAGCGAGCATCAGGATCGCCTCCTTGGTTGGAAGACGCTTCCCTCCCAGCCCCATGCCGAAGAACGCTCCCGCCAGGCCGATCCATACGCCTCCTTTGACAAAGAGGCCGAGGAGACCCCACGCGCGTGCCGCTTGGTTGCCGATCACCGGCGTGTCCTGGGTAAGCCCGATCGTCTGGCCGTAGGTCTCCGCCCCGCCGAAACCGACTCCGATCGCCAGCAACGCCACCGCGCGGGCGATTGTCTGCCAAGTCAGGTGCCGTCCGACAACCGACAAGATCGCGAATCCTACCAGGACACCGCTGATCATGGCTCCGGTTTCATGGCCGTATTGTCCCCGGATTCCCCAGCCCAGCCCCCCGGCGCAACCGCCGGCCAGCGCCGACCAGAGGACCTGACTCCGCTCAATTTTCCACACCATGGACATGGCGTTCGCGCATTGCGTATCGACAATCCTCCCGCCGTCCGATCGGAGCGCCCATCGCCCTCTCCCGATTTGGGTCGTCGTGTTGCAGACAGGTTTCAGGCTGGGACGGAAACGGTTGCCGCATTGCCCGAGCACCTGCTTCCGAGCAGGGAGTTTGTGCCATGGGGTGGAATGCTGTGCCATGTCTCTCCCCCGATTGTCGCCCCCCGATCTGTTGTCGCGCCGAACGGTCGTCGGCGCCTTGGCCTTCGCCGTGTTCACTGCGGGTCCCGCGCTGGCCTTGGCCGAGTTGTTTCCCTGGAAAGCGCGCCTCGACGCCGCCACAAACGCCATGCTCGGGCGGATTGCAGCATCTTCGATGCGGGGTCATGTTTCGTTCCTCGCGTCGGATCTCTTGGAGGGACGTGCCACGCCATCGCGCGGGCGTGACTTGGCTGCTGAATATGTAGCCGCCCAATTCCGCCGTGCGGGTCTCGAACCGGGCGTGGGCGATAGTTTCTTTCAAGAGGCGCCCTACACTCCCCGCGGTTCCGAAACCCCCGACAAGATCCGCAATGTGGTCGGAGTGTTGCCGGGTTCCGACCCGAAGCTGCGCGACACGGTGGTGCTGGTGACCGCCCATTACGACCATATCGGACTGCGCCCCGGCGAGGGGGACACCATCCACAATGGCGCCAACGACAATGCGTCCGGCACCGCCGGCGTCATCGAAATTGCCAACGCACTCGGGTCCCTTCCCAACCGTCCACGACGCACCATCGTCTTCATCGCATTCGACGGCGAGGAGCGTGGTTTGGTGGGATCGCGGCACTATGGCAAAAACCCGTTGTTTCCGATTGAAAAGACGGTCGCCGCCATCAATCTCGAGCAAGTCGGCCGCACCGACGACACGGAGGGTGCACGGATTTCCGAAGCGTCGATGACCGGATTCGATTTCTCCGATGTCGGGGCCATCTACGCGGAGGCCGGCAAAACCGTGGGAGTCAGGGTGACCAAG
>CAZYBA010000002.1:4270-20346 GCA_964646105.1 uncultured Armatimonadia bacterium | reverse complement strand
CGACGCGTTCTTTGGTCGTTCCGACAATCAGGCCCTCGCAGATCTCGGCGTGCCCGCCCACACCGTCTGCACGGCGTTCATCTACCCCGACTATCACCGCCCGGCCGACCATTGGGACAAATTGGATTACGCGAACATGGAAAAGGTGGTGCGTATGATCGCCCTGGGCACTTGGATGGTGGCCCAGACCGATCGTCAGCCCGCGTGGAATGCGTCCAATCCCAAGGCGGCGCGCTATGCGGCCGCGCGCAAGGCGGCATCGGCGGTTCCCGAGCCCCGCTGAGCCCGTCCACATCATGTCAACGACCGCCACCGACACGCTGTCCGAACAGCCTTGCTCGGTCCTCGCACTGGTGGCGGGAGGCAGGTCGTCGCGCATGGGCCACGACAAAGCGCTCCTGTGTATCGATGGAGAAACGGTTTTCGCGCGGACATTGCGCTTGGCCATTGCTGCCGGTTTTTCGCAAATCTGGGTGGTTGGTCGGGAATTCGAGCCAGTGGACAATGCCCGGGTTCGCTTCCTTCCCGATGATTCCCCGGATCGCGGTCCGCTCGAGGGAATTGCCACCGTGTTGCGTCGGCTCCCTCCCGAGGGCATGGTCGAGGTCATTCCGTGCGACCTTCCCGGGCTCACCGCCGCGGCGTTGGTGTGGATGCGCATCCTACGCAGCCGCATGCCAGAGATGTCGCCCGGTTGGACCCTAGCACAGCAGGGGCGACGTCAGCCTTTGGTATCGGCGTGGAGCGCGACAACCTTGCCGCGTATCGAGCAATTTCTGGTGGAGGGCAATGGTTCGGCGGGCCGCTGTGCCGACGTTCTCGGCATGGAGTGCGTGGAAGTCCCCGACATTCACGAACTGGCGTTCCGCGGGGCCAACACTCCCGACGAGTGGCACTGTCTGACCGGGACCACCGTTTCCGATTCGTTGGCTTGATCGCGAGATCGGTCCGGGTGTCGCGCTTGCTACCATCCGTTGCGAAGCGGGGCTAGTCGGAGCGGAAGAAGTCCCCGAGCAAACGTCCCCCGAAGTGGCTGACGAAGACGCAGTTGCCCCCCCAGAGCAGGGTTTGACCGGCGGCGCTGGGGTCGGAGAGCGACATGCAGACAGTAACCGCGAGAACACTTCCGTAAAGCAACCCGAGGGAGCGGTGCAGTGTTTCATGAACCAGGGAGGTCGCGAGATGGATCAGCGCCGCCACCAGATACTGGATCGCCCCGACCAGCAACACGAGGATGCCGACCGGCGTGGCGGCGGGACGGGCCATGGTTCCGCCGGTGAGCAGGAAATCGTCCTCGACCCGGCGGACCATGCACGAGACAGACTGGGTGAAGCCCATTGCGGCGCCGGATGCGAGCAGAATCAAGAGATGGGTGGTCGTCCACGTATCGATCGGGGGGAAGCCCAGCGTTACCCGGTCGGGGTTGGCGGACGCGAACAAGGCGTCAACCACCACCAACAGAGTGGTGACCGCGTAGCCTGCCAATGCGACCAGCCCGAGGGTGACGGTGCGTTTGTCAGGACGATTGGGAATCAGTTGCGAGGTCGCAGCCCGTTCGGCATGCCAGCGGCTCTCGCGTGCAACCCGTTCCAACCGCGTCTGGACCGCCGGATTGCGGGGGTTCAACTGAAGACTGAGGGTGTAGTGCTTCAGGGCATCGTCCACCCTGCCCTGCTGCCGGAAAACGTCACCCAGCACCTCGTGCGCCTCGGCGTTGCGTGCCGTGTAGCGCAGCGCCCTCTCGGCGAACTCACGTGCTTCGCCCATTCGATTTTGGCTGAACGCCCGCCGTGCCATTTCCACGAGACGGGCTCCTTCCTGGGCGGGGGACGGTCCGCCGGGGGTGGTCCCCGGACCGGTGCTGCGGCCGCTGTTTCCGGACGACGGCGATGCGTGGCCGGCCGGGTTGGAGCGCGCACGGGCGGCAGCGCGTGCCGCCAGCGAACGTTCGGCGTCGTAGGCCGTCCTCAAGACCGGATCTCCGAGCACCCGGTAGGAGTCGGCTACTTTGGCAAAACGTGCGGCCGCCTGGGTGTCGCCCGGGTTCACATCCGGGTGGAGCTTGCGGGCCAACGTTCGGTAACGTTTCTTGATTTCGTCGGCCGTGGCATCCGCGGCAACTCCCAGAGTCTCGTAATGGTCGACGGGGCCGGCCATGTCAACCTCCCGCCGCCGACATCAGGGACCCCATTTGCCCGGAATAGAAACTGATCACGATCACGCCAACCACAACAGCCGCGATCAGAAGCGCCGCAACCCCGGCGAACACCGCCAGTTGGTGCGCCTTCGCGTCTGCGTCGCTTTCAAGATAGTCGGCCACTTTTTCCATCATCTGGTCGAGGCTGCCGGTTTGTTCACCGGTTCTGGCCATTTGGACCGCCACGGGTTCCAGCAGTCCGGTCTCGGCGAGCATGGCGGAGAGTCCGCCCCCCGACATCAAAACCGGCACATTGTCCACCATACGTTGCCCGATTGCCCGATTTCCACAGGCGCGTGCAGCGATATCGACTGCCCGCGGCAACAACACGCCGGCGCTGTAGAGGGTTCCCAACGCCCGCGTGAACCGTGCCGTGGCGTAGCGTCGAGAAACACCGCCCATTCCGGGGATCAGCATCTTGACGTTGTCCCAAGCCGCACCGAACGCGGGTAGTTGATTGAGGAATCGGAACAACCACCAGACAAACAATGCCACCGCGGCAACCGAGGCGGCGAAAATGAACTTCGCCTTCACGACATCGACGCCCGCGGCCCCCATTCCCGCCTGTGCAAAGCCCACCACGACACTGGTCAGGAATGCCACGAAGAGAACAATCTTCGGGTAGAGAGTCTCCCGCTTCAGTTTGCGACGAATCTCCGTCTCCCGCTCGAGGTAGTCGGCGATCCGATTGCACATGGCCTCCAGCATCCCGCCCAACTCACCGGCACGGATCAGTTCGACCTGCATCGAGCTGAACACCGCCGGGTGACGGTCCATCGCGGAGGAAAACGGCTGTCCGGACGACACCAGCATTCCTGCCTCGAGCAGGACGCGCTGCAGTCGAGGTTGACGGGTTTGTTCTGCCAAGACGCTAACCGCCTGCAGCATAGGGACACCGGCATGCAGCAATGTTGCAAGCTGGCGATACATGGCGGCGAGATCGGGCAACGGAACAGAAACCAGAAACGGGGCCAGTTCGATTCGCGACGTCGCTCCAACCGAAGTGGACGTCGCGCCGGTCCGTTGCCGCTCGGGTTCGACATTGCCGGCAGATACGGACGGGCTGCCCCCGGCCACCGACACATACGAGCCTCCCCGCGTGTCGTCGCGTTCGATCCGCACCGGCACCAAGCCGCGATTCCGGAGCTCCACCGCCACCGCGCTGGCATCGCGCGCATCGACGCGTCCCTCGGTCAATTGACCGTTAGATTCCTGGGCACGGTACTTGAATAGGGGCATGGCTCAGGGCTCAACCAGTGTATCCGCGAAACGCAGGGCAAACTGCATGGTCCCGTGGGTCCCGGCAATCATCACATACCCCATGCTGAGCAACGTCAGCAGGATGCCGAAACGACGTGCAGACCGCCGGGCCGCGTCGACCGCCGCATGCAAATCCTCTTGCGCGCCTGCGGTCACCTGGTCGAGCGCCTCGGTCCAAGTACCCGTGCGTTGCCCGGTGGTCAGCAATTGCACCGCCCGGTCGTCGAACAATCCGGTTGCCGCCACCGCATCGTCGAGCCCCTTGCCTTGGGCAAGCAATCCTGCGCCGTGCATCAGGCGCTCTTGGAATCGGCTATCCGGAACCGCACGCGTCGCGATCGCGAAGGCGGTCGCCGGAGAGATGCCCGCCGACAACAATGCGCGCAAGACCCGGGTGAAGGCTCCGAGAGCCCGGCAACGGGCCAATCGCCATTGTGCGGGAAAACACCGAACCACCGTATCGCGCCAACCCATTCCGAACGGAGTGTTGCAGAGCCATCCATGCAGTGCCCAGGCGCCGTGCAACCCCGCCCCGAGAGGAATCATCCAGCCCATGGCGCGCGCATAATTGGAAATGGTCTTGCCAACCCCTCCCGTGTCGATGCTCGGGAAAATCGGGACGAAGAGCAGCACACTCCAGACACTCTGCCAAACCAGGAACCGGACCCAGCCCATGCCGCGGCGCAGGGCGATTTCCAGCTCCGCCGACAACGCCGCCTCGTCCACCGCCAGCGGCAACACTCCCCCCGCCTCGCCGGCAGCCAGCAACCCGGCTGTTTCGGCAGGAAACAGGCCTCCTTCGGCGGCGAGGGCTTCGGCGAACGACGATCCGGAACCGCACGCGGACGCCATCCGGGCACAGGCGTCGCGAAGACGTGGGTTTGCCGAGCGTGGTCCGAGATCCGCAAGCGCACCGGCAGGCGTGTAACCGGCGCGCAACAACGCTGCCAATTGACGGAAAAACAACCCCAGGTCGTCGGGCCCCAGCGCACGAACAAAGCGCCCGAGATCCCGCGTCGAATGCGCCGCAGGCGCTTCATCGACATGCCCGAGCACCTGGACCGATCGGTATCCGCGCGCACCAATCCGCGTCACCACCGATTCGGCAACCTCGGCATCCAACACGCCGCGTACGGTTTTCCCGGAACGATCAATCGCCTCGTAGCGCCAAAGCGGCATCTGGAGATTGTACCAACCCGATAAAATGCCCCATGCCCGAACTCGCCGATCTGGTCCTGCATGCGCGGGCCACACTGGAACAGAAAAACCAAGCCCGCGAAGCGGCCCTGACCCACGGACGTACGTTGATCCGGACTTGCGCCAACGCCATCCGGGCAATGCACCGCGGCGAACGCGAAGCGGCACGGGCGGCAGTCGAGAACGCGCGTATCGAGGCCGCACGGGTCGCCGATTCGCTGACCGGCCATCCGGACATATTGTTCGCCGGGTATGTCCAGGACGCGCACAAGGAACTCGCCGAAGCCGCCTGCCTGCTGGCCCTCATCGAGGGGACGTCGTTGCCATCCCCGGATGCGCTCGGCGTGGCGGTACCCGCCTTTCTCAACGGCCTCGCCGAAGCCGCGTCCGAGGGCCGGCGCTACGCGCTCGATCGCCTGCGCCGTGACGATGTGTCTGAAGCGGAACGCATGCTCGGGGTGATGGACGACATCCTTTCGGAACTGGTCACGGTGGACTTCCCGGACGCAGTCACCGACGGACTGCGGCGAACCTGCGATGCGTTGCGGGCAGTGGTCGAGCGCACCCGCGGCGATATCACTTCGGCGGTGCTGCAAACCCGCCTGCGTCACGCGTTGGCCGCACGACAACCTTCGACACCGGACCGGTAGGCCAGTCTCCGGATCGAATCGGCTCCGGCAACCGCCACCGACACCTCGTTTCCCGGGCCCATCGCCTCAAAACATCCCCCGCTCCTTCAACGACACCCAGCCCGACTCGGTGAGAACGACATGGTCGAGCAGCTCGATCCCGAGCAAACGTCCCGCGTCGAGGAGCCGTTTGGTCACTTGGACATCCTCCGGCGACGGGGTCGGGTCGCCGGACGGGTGATTGTGGGCCACCACCAACGCAGCCGCACCATGACGAATCGCGGGGGAGAACACCTCGCGCGGATGGACGATGGCCGAATTCAGGTCACCAACCGATACGACATGCCGCCGTAACACCCCGTTGCGGGTATCCAGCAGGATCGCGAAGAAATGCTCCCGGACCTCGTCGCGCAAATCGTGCGAAAGCAATTCCCAGACATCGCGCGGTCCACGGATGCGCGGCCGGTCGGCCGGCTGGGACACCATGCAACGACGACCGAGTTCCGCTGCCGCCTGCAACTGGGCCGCCTTTGCCGGACCGATCCCGCGCACGGCGGAAAGTTCCAGGACGGTGGCTCCGGCCAGCGACCGGACCCCGCCGAGATTGGCGAGCAGGCGCTCCGCCAAGTCGAGCGCATTGTCCCCCTCCGTACCCGAGCCCAATACAATTGCTATCAATTCCGCCGACGATAGCGCGTCGGAACCGCACCGGAGCAATCGTTCACGGGGACGTTCGGACGGGGGCACCTCGCGGATCTGTGTGGCCATGGTTTCCATATCCGTTAAAACGGTTTTGGAAGGCCGAATCTGACACAAAAACGCAAAAGTCGTTCAACTTGGGTAGGTTCGGCCGCCTCGGGCCCGCCCCTAATTCTCCGTGCCGCCGTTCCGCCCATCGGAGCCGAGACTGACCGACCGTCTCAGACCCGGAACACCGCGCCATCGTATGCCACCTGGATTCCGTGGGGAAGGAACGTTGCCACCAAGTCCTCGTGCATCAGGCCGCCGTTGTGGGAAAAGTGGGTCGCAATCAGGCACGTGCCGGAGTCGACCACCCCCAATTCGCGCAGGCGCCCGGCCATTTGAATGACTCCGTCGACCCCGAGATGACCGCGATTGCTGGAAGGCTGCCCGCCGTACGTGCAGTCGAAAACGGCGGCATCCACACGGCCGGCAGCCGCCAGCGCATCCAGTGTGGCCTCCGGAAACAAGCCTGAATCGTGTCCCCAGAACAGGGAACGTCCCTGCGCGGGTCGCTCGATGCGCAGCAGCAACGCCCCCTTGACATGGTCGGCCGGAAGGGGAAGGATGCGGTCCCCGAATTCCGTCACCACCGGGTGGAGGGCGGTCATCGGTTCTTTCAGTGCGAAATTGATCCGGCGTGGATCGGGGAAAACCGCTCGGATCAGTTCCTGGACCTCGGTGTTCGAGTAAACCGCACTCGGCTTGGTCGGGGGTGTGTTCGTGAACGGTCCGGACGCCCACTCGAGTTCGGTGGGAACCACATGGTCTGAATGCTGGTGTGTGAATACCAGTGTGTGGATGTCCGCCAAGTCCCGGCCCGACCGCTGCATCTGCGAAACCGTGTCCGCGGAGAAATCGATCTTGACGTCGTTGTCGAGCATCGCGCCGGCACGTCCCCGAATATTGGGCCCGCCCCTTCGACGAGCCTCTTGGCATGCGGGACAGCGGCAAAACGGTGCGGGCCACCCTTCGGCGGCGGCGGTGCCGAAAAACGTAATTTCCATGCGTCAAGTGTAACCGCGGTATGCACGGTTTATCATCGGGGTTATCCCCATTTTCCCCACCGAATTCCGGGGAAAACCTGGGGATGGGACCGGGGACAAAACCACCGCTCCCCTCCGTATCCTGCGCGCGTCGGGATCGGGTAGGCTGAAGCCATGTCACAATCACAGCCACCCCTGCCCTACGATTCAGTCCCGGATTGGGAAAGCGACGGAATCCGATTGCGACGGACGTTCGCGTTCCCTTCATTCCCGGCAGCCATCGATTTCGTAAACCGGGTGGCGGAACTGGCAGAACGTCTGGACCACCATCCCGAGATCGAGATCCACTGGCGGACAGTCGTCCTGGAATGCACCAGCCACGACACAGGAAGGTTGACCCGTCGGGATTTCGCGCTGGCGAATGCAATCGACGTGCTCTGGAGCACGGCGCAGGGAACATCGACTCCCTAACCTGGCCGGGATTCCTGAGATGGGCGGCGGCCCGTCGGCGGCGTTCTGCCTCGGGAGCGGACGGAAAGCCGCCGGACTGCCCTCAGGAACGTTAACGTCATGGCGCAGCCGGAGGCTATACTGCGTCTGTCATGTTCCAGACAACTCCCCCCCGTTCGCAGACCCCGGTCCAGCATGTTGTCATCGTCAGTTTCGACGGAGGCAAGCCCTCGGTCATGCGTTCCTGCAAGATGCCAAACATGGAGAGAGTCGTGCGCGAGGGCGCGGGCACTTGGGCCGCCCGCACGGTTTTTCCCAGCATCACGCTGCTCTCGCATGCATCGATGGTTACCGGCGTCGTACCGCGTGAGCACGGATTGCTCTGGAACGACTGGCATCCGGAAAAGGGCTATCTGAAGGCACCGACCATCTTCAAGACGGCCAAGGCGGCTGACAAGAAACTGACAAGCGGGATTTTTGCCGGCAAGGAAAAGTTCGCGCATCTCATGGAAAAGGGCGTACTGGACGCGATGACGGTCACCGGGGGCGGGGCGGCGGTGGTTGCGGATTCTGCGGCCCGGTTCATCACCCGTGTGAAGCCGAACCTGACGTTGGTCCATTTTGCGGATCCCGACAGCGCAGGCCATTCGAAGGGTTGGGGAAGTCCGGAACAAAAGGCGGCGTTCGAACATTGCGATCGCGCGTTGGGAATCCTGTTGGACGCGCTGAAAAAGGCGGGTATCGCCGACCGGTCCGTGGTGATAACGTCTGCCGACCATGGCGGGCATGCCAAGACCCACGGCAGCGCGTGGGAGGATGACATGAATATCCCGTGGTGGACTGCTGGCGCGACAGTACGTCGAGGAAGTGTCCTCAAGGGACCGGTTCGCACCATCGATACCGCCGCCACTGCACTGTGGCTGCTCGGGGTTCCCGTTCCCAAATCGATGGAAGGGCAACCGGTCCGCGAGGCATTTTCGGGAATCGACTAGCCGACCGCATCATCGCCCACCAGGCGGTTTTCGTCGCAACCTGCGGACGCCGAAGCCTCTTCAGGTGGTCAGGAAGGATTCTCCCACCGGCTGCCGTCGAACGTGATGATCTCGACCGCGATTCCGGCCGGCCCTTCGACATAGAACGAACGGGTTCCGTCGCGGTGGGAACGGATTTCCTTGCCGTGCTTGGCCGCCAATTGCTCGAGTTCGTCGGCGCTGACCCTCCACGCGAGATGGTCGGGGTGCTGGTCGCGCAGAACAAAGGCGAGTTTTGTACCCGCAGCGTCCACGAATGCCCAACTGGTGTCTTGGTACAGAACCTTGCTTTCGGGAATCAGGTCGGTGACAAACCGGACTGCTTCCGCGATGTCGGGAACAACCCGGGCGACATGGTCGAAAAGGAAAGGCATGAGGGATTGTACCTGTGAGACCGACGAGGAAGTTTCCCCTCCGGAATGCCGACAATGACAACCATGGAAATTGTTCGCAATGCCGCAGGATTGACGCTGGCGTCCCTGGCCGGATGCCGGGTGGTATCGGAGCCCGGTCGATCGTCGCAAGGTGACATCCGGATCCGAATCGACACGCGCAAGGGAGTTCGGCCGATCGACCCGCGAATTTACGGGACGTCGTACGCCGGCGCACGCGCCAAAGGGGCCCGCCTGACAGTGGATCGCTGGGGTGGCAACAATACGTCCCGCTACAACTGGAGAGAAAACGCCGACAACAAAGGCAAGGACTGGTTTTACCAAAGCATTGGCGACAAGGACCCTTCGCCCGCAGGAGTTCCCCGCAAGTTTGCACGTGACGCCCGCAATGCCGGCAATCAGGTGATGCTGACTTTGCCCCTGACCGGTTGGGTAGCGAAACTTGGTCCGAACCGCTCCAAGACGTGGTCGTACTCGGTATCGAAATACGGCAGTCAGAAGGCGACCGACAAACAGTGGCTGCGCGATGCCGGCAACGGCGTCGGCGCGGATGGAAAACCGATCCGGGGAAACAATCCGGCCGACGCGAACCTCGCGGTGGACATGGAATTCTTCCGCCCTTGGGTCCAAATGATGAAGCAGGAGTTCGGCGGGATCGACTACTGGCTGCTGGACAACGAGCCGGGCATTTGGCACGCCACCCACGCCGACATCCTGCCCGAATCGCTTCCGGCAGAGGAGTACATCCGGCGCTTGGTTGCCGGCGCCAAACTGATTCGGGAAGCCGATCCCAAGGCGAAAATCTGCGGTCCCGAAGAATGGGGATGGACCGGCTTTCAGCACAGTCCCTACGACGCTTGGTTCGGGGCGAAAAACGGCTGGCACAACCCGCTGAAACCATTGCCCGAACGAACGGCGCGCGGTGGAGAAGACTTCCTGCCGTGGTTGTTGCGCCGAATCGGGGAAGAAGAGAAGAAGGCAGGCATGCGCCTCCTCGATGTGGTGACTGTCCACTTCTATCCGCAAGGCGGAGAATTCGGCCGTGGACCGGGCGGACCGGAAATGTTCCGACGCCGTAATGAATCCACCCGCTCGCTGTGGGACCCCAACTATGTGGACAAGACCTGGATCAAGGACAAGGTCCGCCTCATCCCCCGATTGAAGGAATGGGTGGCGAAGAATCTGCCCGGACGCGAGATCGGCATCACGGAATACAGCTGGGGGGGCGATCGGCACATCAACGGGGCTACCGCACAAGCGGACATCCTTGGAATTTTCGGCCGCGAGGGGTTGGACATCGGGAACCGATGGACCTATCCCAAGGACGGACTTCCCGCCGAGCGGGCGATGGCAATGTATCGGACCGCCGACGGGGGACGTCGGGGTTTTGGAGATCGTTCGGTCTCCTGCGCGGCTCCCGACCCCGACGACCTGTCGGCCTTCGCGGCCATCGACACCACCGATGGCTCCCTGACCGTGATGGTGGTGGCGAAAGGCTTGGAGGGCGTGCGGTCGGTTTCCCTCGACATCGCCGGCTTCCAGACCCGTGGCGCAGTCGGGGTATGGCAACTCGACAGTGGCGGGCAAATCCAACGTCTGCCTTCTCCCGAGGACCCGCTCCGCCTTCAGGTGCCCGCACCATCGGTCACCTTGGTGCGCTTCCCCGCGGCCTGATCTGGCGACACGCGAAACGGGCGATCCGCCGGCAAATCGCCCGTTCCGCGCTCCGCACACCCCGTACCGGGAATGCCTTTCCCGCATGCGGGCATTGCGCGGAAGGCGAGCTCGAATCGTTTCGGATACGCCTCGGCGAACATGAGTTCCTCGTCCACAGTGGAGAGGATCAACCGGTCGACGCGACCGCTTTGGCCCGGTGTCCGGCAGATTCCTGAAAAAGAACGCTCCGACCCGAAACTTCCCAACCAGGAAGGTAGTCTGTGTATTGTGCGTTGGGAAGGAACTACCGACGATGAAGCGTTTTGACGAGTCAGGCAATCCCCCTGCGGATGCGGGCCGGATCGAGCTGCGCAACCGAACCCCGGTGGAATTTGGCAGAATCGCGGCAGACGGTTCGATTCCGATCACCATCAACGCTCTTGCCGATGTGCACGCCATCGACCCGCGCATCTACGGAGTCAATTTCGGCGGAACAGCGGCCGGCGCATACGGTTCGCTTTTCGACCGACAAGGCGGCAACGCACAGAGCCGTTACAACTGGCAGCTGAACTCCGACAACCGCGGCAAGGACTGGTACTACGAGAGCATTGGGGACTCGAACTCGACGGCCGGGTTCCGAGCCACATCCCATGTCCAGGCGGCACACGCAATCGGCGGGCAGGCCATGCTCACCATGCCGATGATTGGCTGGACATCGAAACTCGGTACCAACCGCGCCAAGAAATGGTCGTATTCGGTGGCGAAGTACGGGTCCCAGCAATCGGTCGACCCCTGGGCCAATGATGCGGGAAACGGGATCAAGACCAACGGAGCGTGGATTACCAACAACGATCCGACCGACGCCAACCAAGCGGTCACGGAATCGTTCTACACGCCGTGGATCCAGCAATTGGTGACCAGCACCGGTGGTCCGGAATGGTGGATTCTCGACAATGAACCGAGTTTGTGGCATGTCAACCACCGTGATGTCGTCCCGACCGGCCCTCGTGCCTCCGACATGGTGGAGCGCATGCGCAAGGCAGTCCTCAACATCCGCAACAACAACCCGGCGGCCAAGATCGGAGGCGGCGAAGAGTGGGGGTGGAACGGCTACCTTTACAGCCCCTACGACAACTGGTACGGAGCCAAGTACGGATGGAACAATCTTCCGGACCGGCAAGCAGCCGGTGGAGAAGACTTTTCCCCTTGGCTGCTGCGCCAAATGGCACAGCTCCACCAAAACACCGGCGTCCGAATGCTCGATGCATTTACGGTGCACTACTATCCACAGGGCGGTGAATACGACGCTCCGACCGGACGCCAGAAGCATCTGCGGCGCAACCGCAGCACGCGTTCGCTCTGGGACCCCAACTACACCGACGAGACTTGGATCAACGCCAAGATTTGCCTGATCCCGCGGATCAAACAATGGGTGCAGTCGAACTACCCGGGGCTCGAAATCGGAATCACGGAATACAGTTGGGGATCGGACGGCCACGTCAGTTGTGCCACATCCCAGGCGGATGTCCTCGGCATCTTCGGACGTGAGGGCCTGAATTTCGCAAACCGGTGGACTGCTCCCTCTTCGACATCGCCGGTCAACAAGGTTTTCCGTCTCTACCGCAACGTAGCCGGAAACAACAAGGGCTTCGGCAACCAATCGGTGCGGTGCCAGGTGCCCAATCCGGACGATCTTGCGGCATTTGCGGCGATCGACACCTCCGATGGCTCGTTGACCGTCATGATCATCGCGAAGGCGGTCACAGGCCAACGGTCTGTCAGGCTGAACATCACCGGTTTCCGACCGCGCGGACTCGCCATCGGTTGGCAACTGGGCGACAACAATCGGATCACTCCGTTGGGATGGCGACGGGATCCGTTGCGGCTGACGGTCCCCGCACCGTCGATCACCCTCTGGCGCATTCCCTCGGCCTGATCTGGATCGTTGCAGCATACCCGGTCGGCGCCCGCGACCTGGGGGCAACCGGGTATGCTGTGACAATATGAATGCCATTCTGGTGACCGAGTTCGGCACGCCCGAACAGCTGCGCGTCGAAACACGACCGATTCCAGATCCGACCGAAGGACAGGTTCTGATACGCGTGGCTGCCGCCGGAGTCAACCCGGTCGACACCTACATCCGCAGCGGCGCTTACGCCAAGCTTCCCCCACTCCCTTGGACTCCGGGCACCGATGGCGCGGGCGTGGTCGAGGCGGTCGGTCCCGGCGTGGAATCCTGCCGGCCCGGTGACCGGGTCTACACCTCAGGTTCGCTGACCGGAACGTATGCCGAGGTCGCCCTCTGTACGTCCGACCAGGTCCATCCTCTTCCTGACTGCCTCTCGTTCGAACAAGGGGCCGCAATTGGAATTCCCTACGCCACCGCGTGGCGGGCGTTGGTGGACCGGGCCGCGGCAGCCCCCGGCGACTGCGTCCTGGTGCACGGGGGAACCGGTGGCGTGGGGATTGCCACCGTTCAGATCGCCTTGCGACTTGGAATGCAGGTACACGCCACCGCCGGGTCGGACCACGGCGAGGGTCGTTTGCGCGCCTTGGGTGTCGCGGACGTCCACCGGCACGATCGTCCCGGATATTCCGACACCATGGCGAGGCAAACCCCCGGGGGTTGCGGATTCGATGTGGTTGTGGAAATGGCAGCCCATATCAACCTCGGCCGAGACCTGGGGTTGTTGGCGCCGGGCGGTCGCGTGGCGGTCGTCGGAAGCCGTGGCCCGGTCGAGATCAACCCACGCGACACCATGCTCCGTGACACGTCGATCCTCGGCGTACTGCTTGCGAATACCCCACCTGACGAACTTCTGCGGATTCACGCGGCCCTGGGAGCCGGTTTTGCCGACGGTTCGCTGGCGCCCGTGGTCGGACGTCGATACGGGTTGGCGGAAGCCCCGGAGGCGCACCGCGCGGTCATGCAGCCGGGTGCCGATGGAAAGGTGGTGCTCCTTCCATGAACTCCCCGGTTTCAAAGCCAGCGCTTACCGATTCTTCGTTGCTCGATCCCATCCGGGAGCGTTGGAGCGGTTGGTCGTTTTCAGACCAGCCTATCCCGGGAGCAGTACTCCGTTCTATTTTCGAAGCCGCGTGCTGGGCTCCTTCCAGTTGGAACGACCAGCCGTGGCGGTTTCTGGTGGGAGAACGGGATCGTTCCCCAGACCTTCATCGTCTCTTGGTGGATTCCATGCTGTCGGCGAACCGGGCCTGGGCCGAGCGAGCTCCGGTACTGGTGGCGTGCTGGGCATGTGGCAGTTTCACGCACGACGGTTCGGTGAACCGCTACGCGATGCACGACCTGGGTCAAGCGGTCGGGTTGCTGCAGGTGCAGGCGACGGCTTTGGGTTTGCGGGTCCATGCCATGGGGGGATGGGATCCAGCGGGGGTGCGTGGTGCGTTGGAAATCGCCGACCACTATGTTGCGGGAGCCTTGTTGGCGATCGGGTTCCCGGGTACTCCGTCGGATCTCGCCGACCCAGGATTGCGCGCCAAGGAGACCTCACCGGAACGTCGGCGGCGGGCATTGTCGCAGACGCTTGGCTTTGTCGAGGGTGGTTGCCCGGATTGGGCCTTATCTGGCGAATGAAAAAAACAGGGGGCGGTGCTGTGCACCGCCCCCCTTTTTCTTGTCGCGGAATACCGCGTCCGGATTAGTAGCGATCGTCTCCGCGGCCACGTCCGCCACCGCGTCCACCGCGGTCGCCATATCCGCCGCCGCGTCCACCACGGTCGCTGCCGCCGCCGTAGCCACCGCCGCCACCGTAGCCGCCGCCACCGCCGCTGTAGCCGCCGCCGCCGTACGAGCCACCACCGCCGCCGTACGAACCGCCGCCGGACCGACCGCCGCCGCCGCCGTAGCCGCCGCCGCCGCTGCGACCGCCGCCACCGCCGCCGTTCTCACGGGCACGGGCTTCATTGACAGTCAGGGTGCGACCGCCGTAGTTGGCGCCATTGAACTTGGCGATGGCCGCGTTGGCGTCGCTGTCCTCAGGCATCTCGATAAAACCGAATCCACGGGACTGACCGGTGAAACGATCTTCCATCACTTGGGCGTCGCTTACCTCGCCGCACTCTCCGAAAAGTTCCTTCAACTCGTCCGACGTAGTTCGGAACGGAAGTCCACCAACGTAAATACGCATTTTCTGCTCTCCAAGGACCGTCGCTCAACGAGACGGTCACCGATGCCCAGCTAGCGAACGAGGAGCACGGCCGATCCGTGCCACCGGTGCCACGTACCGATCCAGAAAGCAGAGTGAGAACAACCGGAGAAGGCCCGCGGCGGGGGAGCAACTTCGACAACCCCGCGGAATCCGAACTTGGATCACACCTACTGTCAACCGAACGAAACGGGACGGGGGAGGGCGCCCCCGCAAACGCACAAGTGGGATTATACTGGGTGCAATTGCCCGGTGCAACCCAGCAAAAAAACGGCGGAGGACACGCCCCCGCCGTCATTTCCGAGTCAATGGCGATCCGGATTACTTCGGAATCGGCTTGCCCATACTGCGGTACGCATCCTCGATGGCCTTGACATCCGCAGCCGCGGCCGCGTTCTTCGGGTCCAGCTTGACCGCCTGGCGCAACGTCGCGAGAGCCGTCGGGTAGCGCTTCACCGGAGGAACGGTGGTGTCGAGCATCTGCGCGTGGCCGAGAGCCGCCAGCGCAGCCGCATACGCGGTCTTCGCCTTTGCATCCTTCGGCGCCTTCTTGGCAGCGGCGGCGGCGGCATCGGCCTTCTTCTTCAAATCGGCCACCGACGGACCCGCGGGCTTGGTGCCTTCCGCCGGCTTCTCGGGTTCACCCTTCGCCGGGGGAGTCCAAGACTTGGGCTTCGCATCGGCATCCGGACCAACCTCCACACCCGCCTTCTTCGCCTCTGCCGCATCGTCGAAACCGGCGAACGACAGCCCATTGTCGTGGTAGAAATTGCCACGATAATTTCGCTGGGGCGGAGTGGTGTGGCAATAGGTGCATTTGACCCCTTCCTTTTGAGCAAAGGGGGGCTTGGCATAGGCGGCGCCCGTGATCACGGCAAGCACCGCAGCGCCCAGAATGGCGCGACCAGTAAGCAACACGTTGAAACCTCCTGAGTTTCGGACCTGACGTCCTTTTATACGGCAAAAGCGGACAATGACCACAACGTCGGTCTTGCTCGCAGAATTGGATCAACGGTTCGGCAACCGAACGCCGACCTCCTTCCCCCGACCCGAATCAAGCCTGCAATACTTCCGACAAATGTTCCCAGTCGACTGCCGAACGTGCCCCGCCGGCTCCATCCACCGTCGACGCGCGCCCTTGGCCGACCCACATCGATTCCATTTCCATCAACTGGCGACGTGCCATCTCGATCTCGTACGGACTCGAACGCGGATTCATCTCCGCACCCGAAAGGAAATCCAGGAGGCGGCGACGCAGCAAACGACCTACCAACCCATGGTCGCGCCGCGAAATATGCTCCGACGCCTCCATCTCCATCAGGAACTCCAACAACGGTGTCATGGTGTCTATTTTCCCCTGGGCGAGAACCA
>CAZYBA010000002.1:1814-4260 GCA_964646105.1 uncultured Armatimonadia bacterium | reverse complement strand
GACGGTTCCCCCGCAATCCCCAAGACCAGTGGCGAAAATCACGGGACCCAACCGGATTCAACGTTTGAAACCATATCATCCGACCCGAAAACGTCCCGGACGGCGTCCAGCGTCAACCCGATATCCGCCGGCGTGTTGACAAACGGCGACGGTGCGATCCGGATCCAATCCGGACGCCGGTGGTCCACCACAAATCCACGACGTCGCAATTCCAGACATTTGGCTCCGGCATCACCCACACGCACCGCCACATGCCCGCCGCGCCGTGCATCCTCCGGCGGCGTGGCGACCACCGCACCGCTGTCCCGGCATATCTCGTCGAGCCCGGTCAACAATGCCCCTGTCAACGCCAACGATTCATGGCGCAACCCGTCGATACCCACCCCGAGCAGCGGACCCAACGCGCCGTCGACCGACGCCAACGACAAAAGGGTCGTGGTCCCCAATTGCAGCCGCGCAGCGCCTTCGGCCGGCACAAACCCCGAATCGGGGCTGAACAGACTGTCCTTGCTGCCACCGAACCAACCAGCCAACCCAGGGGCGCAACTGCCGAAGCGCGGATGCAAATACAGCCCCCCCACCGCCCCCGGGCCGCCGTTGCACCATTTGTAGTGGCACCAGAACGCCGCGTCGACGCCCCATTCGGCAAAACGGTGCGGAACGATTCCAACCGAGTGTGCGCAATCCCAGATCAGCAGCGTCCCCGCACCGCGCGCGGCACGGGTCAGATACTCCATATCCAGCAATTGCCCGGACGTGTAGACCACCGAGGGCAGAACCGCGACCGCAACCCGCGAAAAAGCATCGGAGATCGCCTTCTCGCACAACAAGCCGTCACGTCCCGCTTCGGCGAACACCAAGGACTTCTCAGGGTGGAGGCCCCGCAACCGCAGGTGGCTCTCCACGGCGTATCGATCCGACGGAAACGCGGACGCATCCATCAAGACAGCTCCACGACCGTTCCAAAGCGTCGCCAGCAGCTGGTGCAGATTGGACGTCGTGCTGCCGGCCGCAACGACATCCTCGGGATCCGCCCCGACCAACTGCGCCACCTTCGCACCGACCCGCTCGGCCAATGTCAACCAGAGCGCGCCGGCGTCGGTCCACCCCCCGATGGCAAGCTCCCCCCACTGGCCCAAAGCTCCCAGCACCGCATCCCGGGCGTCCACACTCATCAAACCGAGCGAATTGTTGTCCAGATAAACCGCGCCGTCAGGAACCACAAAGCGGTCGCGAAAGCGGGACGCACTCATTTCCCCTCCTCCAAAACCCCGCCTTGCATTCGCCAACGCCGTGCCGAAGCCACCGCGCCGGGGGGCAAAGCCTGCGTGTCGGTGGCGGAGAGCATCACCTGCCCCGCCGACAACGACATTTCCAGCACCTTGGAACGCCGGTACTCGTCGAGGTCCGACAGCACATCGTCGAGCAACACCACCGGCGTGTCTCCCGTCTCCCCTTCCGCCGCGGCGCGTTCGGCCAGGCGAAGCGACAGTGCCGCCGTTCGTTGCTGACCCTGGGATCCGTAGGTCCGGACATCCACCGCGCCGCCCGCATCCTTTCCGACGCAGAGCGACAGATCATCGCGCTGAGGCCCCGCGAGCGTGGAGCCCCGCTGCTTCTCCTCCCGCGACAGTCGGGCCAGTTGTTCGAGAAACGCTTCCGAAATCCGCGCAGCATCCGCCCCATCGTCCACCGACACCGACGGCCGGTACCCGACCACCAAGGTCTCGGCTCCGTCGGTCAGCTGCTCGTGAATCCGCGCCGCGTGCGGAGCCAGGCTGCGCACGAAGTGGTGGCGACGTTCGATCATTCGAGCGCCATGGGTGACGAGAGCCGCATCCCACGCGCCAAGGGAGTCGTCGCCGCCGGCACCGCGACGCAAGTCCTTGAGCAAACGGTTGCGTTGTTCAAGCGTGCGCCGGTAGGCCCCGAGCGCCAGCGCATACCGGGGAGATGTCTGGGCGATGGCAAAATCGAGGTACCTGCGACGTTCCCCCGGCTCGCCGCGGACAATGTCGATATCCGTGCTGGAAAACAAGACCGCCACCAAGTGTCCGAGCAGGTCGGTGGTGCGGGGGACGGAAACATGATCGACGCGCACTCGTTTGCGGTCGCCATCCATCGCGGCCCCGGAAGCGGCAACCGCCACTTCGAGATGGACCGGATCGGGAGGGTCTCCCTTGACGACACTTGCCACAATCCGGCATGCGGGAGCGCCGAAACGCACCCATTCGGAGTCCTTGCGAGTGCGGTGACTCTTGGTGGTCGCCAAGACATACACCGACTCGAGCAGACTGGTCTTACCTTGTGCGTTGGGTCCCAGCACCAAGTTCAAGCCGGGGGAAGGACTCCACGCGAGTTGGACAATGTTGCGGAAGTCGGCCAGTTCCAGTCGGTCGACAATCACGAGGCATTGTAGCCCCGCCGGACGGTGGATTCACCCCCC
>CAZYBA010000002.1:287-1804 GCA_964646105.1 uncultured Armatimonadia bacterium | reverse complement strand
TCAGGCGTTCAGAAGCCCTGCACCTTCAACCACGCGGCGCATGCGGCCGGCCAAGCCAGTGTCTCCGGGTACTCCGGCTTGCCCATTCCCACGCCGTGCGGTCCTTGTTGGTAGACCTGCAACGCAAACGGAACCCCGTGCTTGGCGCATGCCGACGCATACAGCAGGCTGTTTTCCACCGGGACCGCCTTGTCGTCCACCGTATGCATCAGAAACGCAGGCGGGGTTTCCTTGTTGACACGGGTCTGGGTGGAGAGCGCCTGCACCAGCGACGGTGCGGGGTTGGCCCCCAGGAGATTCTGGCGCGATCCCGCATGGGCGGCCGGGCCCTCCAGCGTGGTGACCGGATAGAGCAGGATTGCAGCGTCCGGACGGCAATCGGGCTCGTAGTGGGTGGCAGCGGTCGACGCCAAATGTCCTCCCGCCGAGAAACCCAATATACCCACCTTGCTGAAGCCGAGCCGGCGCATGCGACGGATCGCCTGCTGGGCGTCGAGAAGCGGTGCTGGATGCCGATAACCCTTGGTGCCGACACGGTAAATGCAGGTGGCGCCGGCGATTCCCAGACCGGCCAGCCAACGCGAAATCGGATCGCCTTCGTAGGGCGCGTGGCCACCGTACCCTCCGCCCGGCAACACCACCACCGCGCTGCGCGTGGGCCGATCCGGCCGGAACAGGGTCAATGTCGGTTTGTCGTCGGTGCCGTCGTTGCGCGCCAGCGGCATCGGCTTGCCATCCCAAAGTTCCATGACTTCCATGGCGCCATCCTACCCGAACTCGGTCTCCGCAGACCGGTCGGAGTTGACATCGGCATTGCGGGAGACCGATGCCCCCCCGGGAGCTGACACTCGGGCGCGAGTCTGCCGGCGTACCTCCCTTGGGGCCTGGTTTGTCTCGCGGCGCAACATCCGAGCCAGGTGAGGACCATCGACAAAACCCGAATCCTTGGCGACCTGCTCGATCGGCATTTCCGTCGTCTGCAACAATCCGATCGCATGCCGCACCCGTAGATGGGTCAGGTAATTGCGTGGCGTCCGGCCGACGGATTCCTTGAAAACCTCGGTGAAGCGATCGGATGACAAGAACACCGCGTCCGCGAGTCGGGAAATGCGCAACGGTCTGGTGAATTCCGTTTCCAAGATCCGCAACGCCGCCGCCACCGACGAATCCCGCGAGGGAGGGACGGGTTCGCGGCGCGGTGACGATGCCCGTTCGCGGGCGAGTTCCACCACCAAACGCAAAAAACCAACCCGCGCAAGCAGGGCGCCTTCCGGGGACCCCGACAGCCACTCCCGGTAGACCCCATCCCAGATGTCACCGATACGCAACGCCGCATCCGGAAGCAAATGCAGAAACCTCCCCTCCCGCTGCGCGTCCGCATCCCGATCGGCCGCGAAGAAGAGGTCCGCGAACCCCGGCGTGGCCGCCAGCACCTGACGCTCCCGTTCCTCCAAAATCCCGCCCTGGAAATGAACCGTGTCGAAAACCAATTGGTGGACATCGGTGAAGTGGTGCGC
>CAZYBA010000002.1:0-277 GCA_964646105.1 uncultured Armatimonadia bacterium | reverse complement strand
ATCACGTAAACGTCGCCACGGGCCACCGCAAACGATCGTCCGTCGATGACATGCACCCCCCGCCCTTGGCGGGTCAGGTAGAGCGAAAAGAAATCGCGGTGGTGGTTCTCCCGCGCGGTCCAGTCCGGGTGGTCGGCGATCTGGTCGCGCCACATCAGCAACGGCAGACCGAGTGTCGCGGCGGTCCCTGCGCAGCGTGCGGACAAGTCCGAGAACGCATGCGAGATACGCTTTACTTTCGGTATGTTTCCCGGCATTTCCGGAAAAATTCCCGATT
>CAZYBA010000001.1:33753-35175 GCA_964646105.1 uncultured Armatimonadia bacterium | reverse complement strand
TGCGTCAACGCGGGACCATACCCGCGATCCCAATTCGCATCGAAGGAACTCCCCATGGTTACCACCGCATCCGGACTGCAGTACGAAGACATCCAAGTGGGCGACGGCACGGTCGCCGTCGCTGGAAAACGGGTCAGCGTCCACTACACCGGCACGTTCGAGGACGGCGCCTCCTTCGATTCATCGGTTGGCCGCGGTCCCTTCGAGTTCACCCTCGGCAAGGGCATGGTGATCGCGGGCTGGGACGAAGGGGTGGCCGGGATGCAGGTCGGCGGCAAGCGCAAGCTGGTCATTCCGGGGCATCTGGCCTACGGGGAACGCGGTTTCCCAGGGGTCATCCCACCGAACGCCACGCTGTTGTTCGATGTGGAGTTGCTCAAGGTCGGCTGAGATCCGGCATACCGAACGGGAATGCGCCCGAACACCCAACCGGCCGCCGGCGTAATCCCAAGCATCGTTGATCGGCCCCGTTGCCGAGAACAAAGATTCGCAAAGGAAACCTAGCATGCGTCACCAACCCTGGTTCCTAGCCCTCGTCGTCTGCGGGCTTGCTGTCGGCTGCTCGCAGCCGGAAAAGCCCGCGGATTCGTCCACTGCCGAATCGGCTTCCACCACCGCGGCCGGCGATGCGGCCAAGCCGGAATCCGGTCCGGAATCGATCGACGGCAAGGCGGTGGCAGGTCCCCCGAAGCCACCCGAAACCCCCAAGGGTCCCGGGCCGTCCCGCGGACCGGAAGTGGCCGAAATGGGCCCGAAGACGGTCAAGACCAAGTCCGGCCTCCAGTATGAAGACCTGATTGTCGGCACCGGCTCCGAAGCCAAGGACGGCAAGACGGTGTCCGTCCATTACACCGGCTGGCTGACCGACGGCACCAAGTTCGACTCGTCGCTGGACCGTGGCGAACCCTTCCAGATCACCCTGCCCGGACAGGTCATCCAGGGCTGGAACGAAGGTATCCCCGGAATGAAGGTGGGCGGCAAGCGCAAGCTGTTGATTCCACCCGCTCTCGGTTACGGCGCCAGCGAAAATGGTCCCATACCCGCCAACTCCACCCTGGTGTTCGAAGTGGAGCTGCTGCAGGTCGACTGAACAAGACAATCGAGTGGGGGACCGATTCGGGCTCGGCAAACAGAACCGGGACCGACGGGCAACCCACCGGTGTTCTACGGTTCGGAACGACCGAAAGTGCCGCACGGGTCGCCAGGGAGCATCCTGCCCTTGGCGGCCCAAAGTCCATTCACCGGGCCTGTTGCCACGTTGCGGTCGGCATCCGGCCCGGGGTATCGCCCGTCACACGGACTGCCGGGTGAGCCGAATCCCACATCCGATTCCTGCGGTAACCCGCTGTCACCCGGAGTAGATCACCCGGATCGACTCCTCCAAGGTGGTCATGCCGAGGAGGATCTTCTCCATGGCGTCGT
>CAZYBA010000001.1:26078-33743 GCA_964646105.1 uncultured Armatimonadia bacterium | reverse complement strand
CTTGAGGGAACGCATTCCCGCTTCGATGGCCGCCTCGCGGATGGCGTACGCGGACGCGTGGGCGAGGATCAATTCGCGCACCTTGTCCGAAACCGGCAGTAGTTCAAAGCACCCGAGACGCCCCTTGTAGCCGGAGCCCTTGCAGACATCGCAGCCCTGGCCGCGGAAGAACGTGATCTTCCCCGATTCCATCTCTTCGACATTCATCCCCAAGCGACGGATAGCGTCCACCGGCGGCTCGTACGGCTGCTTGCACTTGTCGCAGATGCGGCGCAGCAGACGCTGGGCCATCACCCCTACCGTCGACGATGCGATCAGGAACGGTTCGACTCCCATGTCCATCAGACGCGCGATCGCACCCGGGGCATCGTTGGTGTGCAACGTGCTGAACACCAAGTGGCCGGTGAGCGCCGCCTCGATGGCAATCATGGCGGTTTCCTGGTCGCGCATTTCCCCGACCATGATGATGTCCGGGTCTTGACGCAGCATGGCGCGCAAGCCCGCCGCAAATGTCATGTTGGCCTTGTTGTTCACACCCACCTGGGTGATCCCAGCCAACTCGTATTCCACCGGATCCTCGATGGTGATGATGTTCTTCTCGCCCGAGTTCACCTTCGAAAGCGATGAATACAGGGTGGTCGACTTGCCCGAACCAGTCGGGCCGGTCACCAGGATGATGCCGTACGATCGCATCAGCATCGACTCGTACATGTCGAAGGTGTGCGGCAGCAATCCCAACTTGTGCAACCCGACATTGATTGCCGATTTGTCGAGGACACGCATCACGATCTTCTCGCCGAAAACGGCCGGAAGGGTGGAGACGCGGAAGTCGAACTGACGCCCGTTCACCCGCAGCGAAATACGTCCATCCTGGGGCGCGCGTTTCTCGGCAATGTCGAGATCCGACATAATCTTGATGCGGCTGGCCAGCGCCGCCTGCGCCGATTTGGGAACCTCCAAACCGTCCACCAGAATGCCGTCAATTCGGTACCGCACCTTGAGGCCCTCGCGACCGGGCTCGAGGTGGATGTCGGACGCCTTCTCCTCGATCGCACGCTGGATCACCGCATTGGCAAGCTGCACAATCGGCGCCGCCGCCGCTTCCTCGAGTTCGTCCGAACTCACCCCGTCCGCGGATGCCTGCTTCCCGGTCTCTAGGTCGATCTCCTCGAGATGGAAATTCCGCAGGACATTGTCGAGGGTGTCGCTGGTGCTTCGGTACGCGTCGTTGATGGCCGCGAGGATGTCTTCCTCGGGTGCGATCAACGGGATCACTTCCTTGCCGGTCACCAACCGGATCTCGTCGGTGGCGAAGACATCGAGCGGGTTCTTCATCGCCACGCGCAGCTTGTTGCCGACCAGTTCGACCCCGACCATCTTGTAACGGCGTGCGAGGTCTTGGCTGAACGCATGGACAGCGTCCGGATTGAGGGTGGTCTCGTTCAGGTCGATGAACTCGATGCCCCAGTGCTCGCCGACAATGCGGACACGGTCCCGCTCGGCCACATATCCCATCGACACAAGTAGTTCGCCGATGGGTTTCCCCCCTCCCAATTGACGCTGTTTTTCCAGCGCCGCATGGAGTTGGTCCCGTGTCAGCAACCCACGTCGGATGAAGAGTTCGCCGATTCGTTCGCCTTGCAGTACAGCCACAATCCCGTCCTTCCGGAAGTTCCGTCACCGGTATTGTCGGAAGAACCGCGTAAATATTGCAGGGTCGTGGTCCGGCGGGATCAATCGGGCCGGGAACGTTCGTCTTGGACAGAGACAGGAGGGCCGGATGCCCGGCCGGACCGGCTCCCGCCCCGGGGCAATGCACGGAGGCGACCGCCGGGGCGAAGAGACGCTCGGAATCAGTCCTTCAGTGTGCGGACTGTCAGGAATACCATCACTTCCGACTTGCGCCGCTGCTTGCTCGATGTCGAGAAGAGCTTGCCGATCACCGGAAGTTGACCGAGGAACGGCACATACTGGCGATTTTGGAACTCTTCCGAACGCACCAGGCCGCCGATCGCAATCGTCTCGCCATCCTTCACCCGTATGGTGGTGTCGACAAAACGGGTCGATGTCTGCGGCAATGCGTAGGCGCCGACGGTCAGGAACGACGTGATCGTCGACACTTCCGGGTGCACATAGAGCGTGATGGTGCCGTCGCCGTTCGATTTGCCCGTCACCCGCAGCGTGATACCGACCGTCGCCGTTTCGGTGGTCACATTCTGCCCTTGGGCAGTCTGCTGGATGTTGACCACATAGTTGAATTGATCGCCGATGAACGCCATGGCGGGCAGGTTGTCCTGGCCGGTCAACTTGGGACGGGCGAGCACTTTCGCCTTGTTCGCCTTGACCATTGCCTGAAGCTGGGTCGCCACCGAATACGGGGTCCGCAGGACAGTTCCGAATCCCAGGTTTCGGGACGGATTGCCGGCACCGGTGGCGGTTCCCGACCCGGGATCCGCCTCTCCGATCGCGATCGACTTCGACAAATCGTACGACAGCCCGAACTGGTCGATATCGTCGCTGTTGACATCGAAGACTTCCGCCTCGTAGGAGAACTGTGCGGGTCGTTGGTCAACCTTCTCAACCAGCGATTTGGCCCGCGCGACATCGGCTTCCTTGCCGGTGAGCACCAACGTACTGGCAGTGCTGGCCTGGTTTCCGGAGGATCCGGCCACCGAGTTGCCGATCCCGCCTCCGGCACCGCCGGAGTTGCCCAAACCCGCGCCGCCCGCGCCGAAGCCCCCGGATCCGAATCCACCGCCGGCACCGCCGCCACTGGCTCCGAACGTGATCGAGCCGCCCGTCGGATTCCCGACAATGCGCTGCTGCGGACCGACCCGAACCGTCAGACCCGGCACCTGCTCGCGCAGCAGCTGGACCACCTCGATCGGGTTGACATGGCGAATCGTCAGCACCTCGGTGAGTTGCCCGGCAATCCGCGCCGATTTCTCATCGATGGTTCGGTCGGCCGCCTTGACCATGCTCGATTCGATTTCCTCGACAAAGCCACGGATCGCGTCGACCTCTTCGCGACTTCCCACCACATTGACCACACCGCCGCGCGGAGTGGGGGTGGCCAGGCTGGTCGCCTCGGGACCGGTCGGAATGGCACCGCCCGGGAACGCCTCACGGATTCCCCCGGTGCCGGTATCCGGTTTGTTCACCTCGGGGTTGATGTTCACAAACGTCACATTGACATTCGGGAAAACCGATTGGATGGACTTCTCGAGCGAAGCCGCCTCGGCGTAGTGGAATGCGATGGACGCGCTGACAGTCGCCCCGACCGCCGACTGGGACATCAGCTGGGAGATTTCCTTGCCGGAGCCCACGACAAATGTATTGCCCTCCTGGGCATAGCGCAGGCCGGTGAGCCGGGTAACCCAGTCCATCGCCTCCTTCAACGTGATGTCCTTGATCGCGACCGTGATCGCGCCCTTGGCACTCGGGCCCGCCACCACATTGATGCCCGATTGCAACGAAAGCGCCTTGAGGACATCCCCCACCTCGGCGTTGACAAAATCCAGGGAAACCCGTCGCTGCCCCGCGTCCACCGGCACCACAGGCTTCGGAGTGATCGGAGGTTTGGGCACAACCGGCGGCTTCGGAACCACGGGAGGCTTGGGGGCCACCGGAGGTTCTGTCTCGTCCGGACCGCCCCCCTGCACGAACACCGGCTTGGGCACAGACGGTTTGCCAAACGGCGGCTTCGGGACCGCAGGCTTGGTGCCGGTTCCCACCGGTGCCTTGGGAGCAAGGGGCTTGGGTACTTCCACCGGCGCATGGGAGCCGTCGGTCGGCACCACCGCGCCGGGATCGGTCGGGAGCGTTCCCGAGTCGTCGACCAGGACCGGATGACCGGCGTCCGCAAGCCACAACTCAACCACGCCCGTCTTGCCGTCCTGGACCAGTTTCCAAGCCTGGGGACGGGTCGCGTTGGCCACCACACGGACACAGGTCTTGTTGAACTGGCCGTAACGCACCACTGTTACGCCGTTCTTGCGGACACGACGGCTGGTTGTCTTGCCACCCCAGACCCCGGCAATATCCACCACAACCGCGTTTGCAGGGCGACGTACAACAAACACCTTGGGGGCCAGCGCTTTGTCGGCCTCGATGCGCAACCGTGTCCAGCCATCCTCCGCCACCACCGTTACCCGCGCCACCTTGGGCGTATTGGGATGGGCAGCCACCGGCACCGGCACCGCCGCAGGATCGAACGCCACCGCAGTCGGAGCGGCGACACTCGAAGCGGCAATCCCGATCAGTGTCAGGAGGACTAGATTTTGCACGAGATACTCCTCTGGTCCGGCTCGTTGGCGCGGAAACCCATCTTATCTTTTCGGTAAGGCAAACGTAAAACGACGACCTCGGTTGTTCGGATCGACCACTTCGACTCCTTGGAGCGTGACCGATGCCACAACATATCCATTACCCACCGGGTCACCCTTGGTGACATACCGCTTTTCGCCCGCTCCGGCGAGAATCGCCACCGACTTTCCGTCCGTTCCGGCTTCGGCAACCAACAATCCTGCCACATTCAACGACGGAGGAGGCGGGGGCGCCAACTCGACCGGTTCGGTTTTGCCCGCACCGTCGACGGTCGGTTTCGAGCGCGGCAATCCAGGCGCAGCCACGCCGGGCCGACCCAGCGAGGCGAGCACGGAATCCGGAAGGACGGGCAACGGCGGACTCGAAACCGATTTCCCACCCGCACCCGACGTCGCCGCGACCGGTGTCGGCTCAATGGCAAAACGCGGGACGAACGGATCGCCCACACTGGGGTCCGGAATCACCGAAAGCGCGTCCGTCGGAGCAGTCGCGGTCGCCTGACCCTCGGGCACCGACTCCGTTACCGGAGTTTCCTTCGCCGTCGTTGCCGCCTGCGGCTTCGGTGACGCATCGGCCAAGCCGGCAGTCAACTGCAGCAATCCGTAACCGAGGACCAGAACCGACAGCACGATCAAGACGATCAGCTTGGGTTTGTCTTGCGGGTTGACAGGTTTCATCTCAGTTCTCCACCGGAATCGACGGTGCCATGGCGCCTGCGCCGGTCGGCGCCGACGACGAAGACGACGATCCTGTCCCCGGACGCACGTCGGTTCCGGAAGCAGGGCGGCCGTCCTTGAATACAAACCCGGTCATGCGGATGCGGGCCACCAGCATTCCGGGAGCCGCGTGTTCGCCCGACACGGGTTGCTGGCTGACCGTTTCCACCGCCAGAATCTTCGGAAAACGGGTCAGTTGATGGACAAACCTGGCCAATGTCCAATAACGCCCGCGCACTTCCAAGTCGATGTGATCCTTGTCGTAGGGAAGGGGCCGGAACTTCTTTTTCTCGTCCTCGGACGCTCCTTCGGGCGGCGTGGACGGAGTGGCCTCGAACACATGCTGGATCGATACGACATCGAGCTGCATTCCGCGGGCCAGTTGGTCCACCTGACGCAACAGGCTGGGAACATACAGACTCGGGGTTACCGACGCCTCGAGATCCCGCAGCTGTGCGGTCAACCTGCTCTCTTCGTCCCGTACCAATTCCAACTGGCGCGCCGTCTTCTCGCCCGTTCGCGCCTCGTCCAACTTGCTGTCGATGCGCTGCTGAATCTGCTCGGCGTCGCCGGTGTGCAACGCATACACGACACCGGATGCGCCAATTCCCAGCAGCCCCACCGCAGCCATGCTCATGGCAAGCCGGAAACCGGCATTGCGGGCCATCGCCGGTCCCACACCGAATATCAACGGGTTACGCATCGCTGTCATCCTCCCCGCCCGACTTGCCCACCGCGGTGGCACCGGACGAACCGGAACCTTCCTGCGGACGCAACGCGGCGCTCATTTCAAACTTGACGACGGTCTTTCCCGACGATGTCGATTCGGAACGCGTGGAACGGATGTCGATCTCGGTGAAGATGGGTTGCGCGGCCATCAGGACAGCCGCCTGACCGGCCTGCGACTGTGTCCTCGACACGGCATGGACGGTCAACTTGGTGGGGGTCCCGGTGGCCGGATCGCCTGGAACCGCCTCCATTTTTTCCAACCAGGTTTCCGCGGGCAAGACACGCGGCAACGCGTTGAAGACGGCACACCAACGCAGTGTCGACAGGCGCGCATTTTCCAATGTCTCCACCTTCGGCCGACTCTCTGCGATCCGCTGCCGAATCCGGGCGATTTCCGCGAGATCGGGTTGGAGCCGGCGCATACGCGTGTCGGCATCCGCCAACTCCCGCGACAGTTCGATCCGGCGCGCCATAGTCCAGGAAAGCATCCCGACAACCCCCAGCAACGAAAAGGTCATCACCACGAACGATGTGCGTGTCAGGCGCTCGATCCGGTGTTTCTGAGCACGGCGCTCGGCAATCAGATTGATGTTCGGCATGATCTGTATCCCTCTTCCCCACCCGAAAAACTCACCGCTTGGCGCTACCCGCCACCACGTCCGCTTCCTTGAGAGCCAGGCCCAACGCGATCCCGAACGCAGGACCGTTGCGCTGCACCTCGTCCTCCGCATGGGTGTCGATCAACAATCGCGAACCCACCATCGGGTCGACCAAACGGGACGGAATCCCGAGCCGGGCTGCCACGAACTCCGGAAGACCGCGCATCTGCGACGCACCCCCGGTCAACAGAATCTCCGCCAAATGGATGGCTTGGCCGGTTTCCGAAAGCTGAGATTGGAAAAACTGGATGGACCGGCGGATTTCCCGCAGCAAATCGTCCACCGAGACCTGCACAATCTTCGCCAACTCCACTTCGTCACGACTTCCCAGACCAGTCACCAACACCGACATGTCCACCCGCTGCTTGCGCGTCTCGGCTTCCTTGAAATCGAGACCATATTGCTCGACCAATGCATTGGAGAACGTATTCCCGGCAATCGGGACCGATCGGGTCAGGACAAAGTCGCCCCCCGAAATCAGTGTCACTTCGGTATGGGACGCACCGATGTCCACCAACGCACGCAGGCTCTGGTCACGGTAATCCGCCGCGTCCAGTTCCACAATCGCGCGCTGGGCGGCGAACGCCTCCAGATCCACCGCGGCGATGTCCAGGCCCACACGCTCGAGAGTCGCCACCCGGGACTCGACCTTGTCCCGCGGAGCGGCAACCAACATCACCTCGCATTGACGCGGGTCGTCCAGACTCGGGCCCAACACCTCGTACGCAATCGCAAAATCGTCGACCGCGTTCGGGAGATGCTTCGCGGCCTCGTAGCGCACCAGACGTGCCAACTGCGCATCGGGAACTTTGGGAAGGCGGACCTGACGTACCGCAATGGTCGGACCGGCGACCGAAATCACTGCCGTGGTAGGCACCATTCCTGCCGAACGCAACATTTCGCCGATCGCGATCGCGACGCCACCGGGGTCGGTCACTGTACCGTCCTGGACCGAACCTTCCGGAGTCGCAATCGAACCGGCACGCACGACACGCCAGCCGAAACGATGGGGTTCGATCTGGATCGCCTTGATCGAATGGGTTCCGATATCAATCCCGACCACGGATTCCTTGCCAAAAAGGGAACCAAAAAACGACATAGTTGCCTCCGGGCTCGCTCCCCGACAGAACAGGCCCGTGGAAATTGTCGGCAGTTTGGCGATCATACGCATCGCGGCCACTTCGCGCTGCCACGGGTCGTTGATGTCGAGCGAGTCGTGATAGAAGGCCGACATC
>CAZYBA010000001.1:1470-26068 GCA_964646105.1 uncultured Armatimonadia bacterium | reverse complement strand
CAGGGAATTGCTGGTTTTTCAGCACGTCGGATCGGGAATGTCCACAACGACCCGCCTACGAACACCGCTCCCCGACACGGCTCGTCGACCCTGCCCCCGCCTCGCCATCGGATTCGGTTCCGATTGTCGGCACATCCGACACCAAGGCATATGGGCACATGGCAATCCCGATCCAATCAACCGCGAAACAAGCCCCTGAACAGGACATCGGGCGATGCATAAAACACATTCCCGGCATTTGTCACAGGCGATCCGGACCGCCGTGGGCACCGACATGAAACGGTGTGAGCCGCTCTGTCAGCAACCGCCGGAACCGATTCCCCGCACCGACATCCCCTTCCCGGAATCGACGCACCGCACCGGAACCGGCACACCTGATCGGTACGAGGGCAACCTCGGCGACAGCGCTGGTCCAACGCAATGTCTCGCTGACCCAATGGGCGCGACACCATGCCGAGTCCCTGCGCGACAAACCATTGACGCAACGCATCGGGGTCGATCGACGCGTTTTTGTCCGGGACGGGAACACCGCACCTCTCGGCGACCCTGTCGATTTCGGACCGGCCTGTATCGCTCTTCTACAAGCGGGACGTGCGTCGGGCGACGAAGCATCGGCCTGCTTGGGTCGGTTGCTTCTGCAAGCTGTTCCACGGTTCCAAATCAGCGAAGAAAACTCCACCCAATGGGGAGCGTTCACGACCCATCTGGATCTCGATCCGGACGGATGCCCAATGCCGGGCACCACCGCGGTGGACGTCCGGACCCATGCCCGAACCACATCGGCACTGTTCGCCGCACAGCAACTCTGGCCTTCGGAAACCCGGCAACGCAGCGCCCTGGCGGCGGCGCGGTGGCTTATCCTTCGCCAGGACCCCGACGGCCTACCGTCCCGTGAGCACTTCGACACCCTCGCCAACCAAGATGGGGATTGTTCGCCGTGGACCGCGCTCGAGGCAGCCCGTGCACTCTCGGCGGCCCATCGACACTCGCGCATCCCGGTGTTCCAAACCACGGCACGTCGCGCCGTCGAAACCGTCGCCGCCGGATTGGATAGCGGACGGTGGGACTTGTCGTGCTCCAGCCCCTTGGCGATAGGCGATGCGGTCGAGGCATTGCTCGAATTTGCCGCTGTTTCAGATCACGCCCGATGGAACCGACTGGCCTGCGGCATCGCCGAACGCGTCTGCCGCATCGACTCCCGTGATTTCGACTGGCAACACCATGCCGGCGCCGCAGCCGCCTGGATTGCGACCGCACGTATCCACGATCCCATCGGCCGACTCGGGAACGCGTTGGGCCATCTGAAGGCATTGACCACACTGACATCGATGCCCGAGACACCCGCGAACCATGCCCGCGCCGTCCAGTTGGCAGAGTCGTTCTTCCTGCGCCTCGCCGGCTCGATACCCGATTCCAATATCTGCTCCACGACCCGGACCGTACAACTCCAAGGATGCCGGTTCGAAGCCGATCCCGCCGCTTCCGAACACGTTCATGTCGAATCCAACGACGGTCAACCACTCGAGACACGGTTGTGGGCTTGCTCGAAAACCTTCCGGGTCTTCGGGGTGGCACTTCTGCCCGACGGAGGAAGCACTGTCCGGGTACTGCGGCGCGGACGCGTGGTCGCTGCACGGTGCCTGCTTACCCACAATGTCCTCCCGGCGGTCCCCGCAGCGCCGTTCTCCGAGTCCGGCACCGCAACATTCGCGATCTTCACGACCGTCTGAAGACGCCGTGCCGAGGCGGCTTTCGCCACCCGCGACATCCTCGTCCAGACAGGAAAACAATCAAAATCCGACGTTTGGAAGAGGGTTCCGAAGGGTATGGAACGAGGCTCCGTACTGTTCGTTTTCCGTTCGCTGTATAGGTTTCGCGCAGGTTGACAGTTAAAAATTGCAAAGGCACTACTTGGCGTTCGTTGACCATATTATTGCGTATTCACGTTATTTGTTGACAGTTATTGATTCTTTGCCCAAAGGGTTTCCGCCTGTTAGAATCGCCTGCGTGAAACCCATCCGGACCCCTTCCGGAGCCTCGTCCCCGGTTTCGCGATCTTCCCCGAAAGCAAGGAATCAAGACGGAAAGTGAGCGAGCAATTACGACTGGAGGACGAGGAAATCCCCATCACCCTCCGTCGGGTTTGGGACCGCGCACTACGTCTGCTTTCCGAACGGGTAAGCACACCGACTTTCGAGACACATTTCCGGCGTTTGCGCGCCGTGGAACTGGACGTTCGCGATCACGACGCAACCATTGTCTTGGGTGTGGCGTCGCAATTCAGTCGGGAATGGGTAGAAAAACGTCACCTTGGCGACCTTACCGATTGTCTTGAGGAAGCGTTGGGCCGGACCACGGATGTCCAGCTTCGGGTCGTTCCAATGGTTCCCGGGGAAGCCGACTCGGCGCCGGTCGCAACCGTCAGGCCGACGTCCCGCCCAACCAAGCGGGCGTCCGCGAAATCGGACAGCCAACCGTCTGCCGAACCGAACGACAGCTTCCCGGCACGTTTCGACTTCGATCATTTTGTCCCCGGTCCGAGCAATCGATTGGCTCATGCCGGCGCGATCGCCGTTGCCTCCGATCCAGGCGCCGCGTACAACCCGTTGTTCCTGTACGGCCCTGCCGGCACGGGCAAGACCCATTTGCTGCTGGCGATCGGACGTGCGTTGGCGTTGTCGGGTAACAAACGCGTGGCGTACGTCGGGGCCGAGGATTTCACGTCCCAGTATGTCGCCGCACTGCGCGAGCGGCGCATCGAGGATTTCCGTCGCCGCTGGCGTCGTATCGACGTGTTCCTGGTGGACGACATCCAGTTCATCGCGGGGAAGGAACACACGAAGGAAGAGTTCTTCCACACGTTCAACGCCCTGCTGCAAAGCGGCAGTCAAATCGTGATTGCATCGGACCGCACTCCGCGGGACTTGCACACGGTGGATGTTCGCCTTCGTTCCCGCTTCGAGAGCGGACTGGTTGCCGACCTGGGGCTTCCCGATTACGAGACCCGTGTGGCGATTCTGCAACGTCGACTCAAGGCGGAGCGTATTGTGCTCGCCGACGATGTGGTGGAGACCATCGCACGGTTGGTGGAAAGCAATGTCCGCACACTCGAGGGAGCCCTCACCAAGGTACTGGCGTCGACGTCCCTACTCGGTGAAATCCCCGATATCGAACAAACCACGCGGATCCTGTCGCATTACACGGTCTCGGATGCGGATTCAACCGCCGAGATCCATCGCCCGGGCCGACGCAGCCAGCGTGGTCGGATTACCCCGGACCTGATCCAGAGGGTGGTTGCGGAACGATTCCAGGTATCGACGGACCAGTTGGTTGGCAAACGTCGGGACCGCGCGGTGGCGCATGCCCGACATGTTGCGATGCACCTCACCCGGGAACTGACCGGCGCAAGCTTGCTCGGCATCGGGCAGTTGTACGGTGGCCGCGATCATTCGACGGTCGCACACGCCTGCGACCGCATTCGTTCCCAAGCTGGTGCGGATCAATCGGTCCAGCTGTTGCTCGAGGAAATTGTCCAGGAACTCCAAGGTCACGGCGACATCGGCTGAGCCGTTCACGAACGCTCGGGTTGGCCACGACACGCGCTTGATTGCGACTGCCCTTCCCAATGGGTTGGGTTGCCGAACGGGACCCGACCGGTCCTGATTCCGGGTTCGCGATGGTGCCCCCCGGAAATCTTCCCTGCTGGCACGTCATGCCGGCGTCAACACGAAATTGGTCCCTCCTACCGGGCAAGTTGGTCCCGACGAGTTGGTGATCGACCCTGTGGAGAAGTCACGTTTCTGCCGAAATAGTCGAAGGAAGTCCTCTCTTTGCCGTGTCGGGGCGATTTGCCTCGGCATGCAGCACGCTTGTCCCCATGTTTTCCGAAATCCCCATTCGACTGGGGAAAACCCAATGGGGAAAAAACCAGCTGTTGACAACTTGGGGAACAACCCGGATTCATCCCCAGCGTTTCCCACATTTGTCCCCATCCGAAAATGTTCGGGGAATCGGGAGATTCGTGCGTTTCCGGTCTCGCCAAGGCGTTATTCCGCCAGTTGGAACGACCCTCCGGTTGGAAATGCGTCCATTCGGAAAACTATCCCCATTTCCCCATCCCATACTGTTACTGTTACTGTTTCTTAGATAAGAAGTTGTCAGATAACAGAATCCGGACGCGCGAGGTTCGCCTCGCTTGACATCCCCTCAGGGACCATGGGATACTTGGACGTTCCCCCTTTCCCTATTTTAGATGAGGTTTCCCTTGCCCAAGGTATCGGTCACGGTCACTTTGAAGCCCACATTGCTCGACGCCCAAGGTCGCACGGTCGCGGGTGCGTTGCGCAGCATGGGGTATACGTCGGTTTCTGATGTCCGTGTGGGCAAGGTGATTGTTCTGGAGGTCGAGGGCGACACTCCGGAAGCGATCCGTTCCCAGGTCGCCGAGATGTGCGACCGTCTTCTGGCCAATCCGGTGATGGAAGATTACCGGATCGAGATTGGCTCCTGACCGGGTCTTGGCGGAGAAACCCATGAGCCATGTGCTAGGAGTCATTGTATTCCCCGGTTCCAACTGCGATCGCGATGCAGCGTCCGCCTGGACCGAACTCGGTCTCGGTTCGGTGCGCATGTTGTGGCATCGGGACACCGATTTGTCGGGGTTGGGCGCAGTGGTGGTGCCGGGGGGGTTCTCGTACGGCGACGCCCTGCGTGCGGGTGCGATTGCGCGGTTTTCCCCGGTGATGGATGCGGTGGCACGTTTTGCTGCGGCGGGCGGCCCTGTCATCGGTATTTGCAACGGTTTCCAGATCCTGTGCGAGGCGGGTCTGCTTCCCGGGGCGTTGGCGCGCAACGAAGGCCTGCGTTTTGTCTGCAAGCCCGTCGAACTCACGGTCGGCACGACGAATTCTCCGTTTTTGAGTGAATACACGGTGGGCCAGCGTTTGGTGGTTCCCGTCGCCCACGGTGAGGGTCGTTACTGCTGCGACGACACCACGCATGCGCAATTGGTCTCCGAAGACCGGATTGCGTTCCGATATTCCGATGCGGCCAATCCGAATGGGTCGCTCGACCGGATTGCAGGCATTGTCGGGGGGCCACGCCGCAATGTCTTGGGAATGATGCCCCATCCCGAACGTGCGGTTCGCCCCGGACTGGGTTCCGACGACGGTGCGCCGATGTTCCACGCCCTCAGGAAATTTCTCGAAGCCTCTTGACGATGTTGTGAAAATGCCGGACGTTGAGGGAAAGCCAATGTACGAAGAAATCCTCGCCACCGTCCCGTTGTTTTCCAGCCTGACCGGGGACCAACTGGCTGCGGTGGCCGCCCGCCTCAAACGTCGCCAATTTGAAGAGCGGGACGTCATCATCCGGCAGGACGATCCCGGGGATGCCATGTTTGTCTTGGTGTCCGGTCGCGTCAAGGTATCGGTTCAGGAGGGCGAGGGCGAGACCATCCTGGCCGTCTTGGGTGCGGGCGACTGCTTCGGCGAATTGGCGCTGGTCGACGGCGAACGGCGTTCCGCGGATGTGGTGGCCGTTGAGCCTACCGAGGTGTTGATCCTCTCCACCCAGGATTTCCAGGATTCGGTTCGGGAAATGCCCGGAATCGCCTTCGGCCTGTTGCGGGAGATGGCCGGTCGGTTGCGACGCTCGAACCAGTGGGTCCGTAGTTTGTCCTCGCAGGACGTCTACGGGCGTATTGCAGCCCAGCTGTTGCATTTGGCGGACACCCACGGGGTGGATGTTCCGGGAGGCCGCAGAATCCTGTTGCGTCTCACCCAAAACGACTTGGCGGCCATCATTGGATCGTCACGCGAGTCGGTGAACAAGGCGGTTGGTTATTTCAAGACCAAAAGGGTTATCTCGGTCGACACCAGCTACCACATCACCATTCACGACACCGATTCGTTGCGTAAACGTTCGCGCTGAGTCGCATTTCACGGCCGGCCTGCGGCGGGGTTTTGGACCGACGAAGGATGGCTTGGGATTATCCACGATGCCGTGGAACGTCTCCCGAGTGTTTCAAACTCGACTTGTCCGCCAAAGACCGAGTTTTCCCGCCTATCCTTTGAGGTCGAGGCCCTTCTCTTCCCCCCGCATCAGCCGCTTGATGTTGTCCCGATGACGGACCACGATGAAAAGTGCGACCACGGTGGTGAGGATTTGTTCGGAGAGGGTGTGACCGGGGACCAACCAGAAGAGTCCGGCCTGGACCACGGACGCCACCATGGACCCGACACTGACGCGTCTGCCGGCGATCAGGAAGGCAATCAGGAAAACCACCAAAATGGCGGCTGCGATGCGTGGATCCAGGCCGAAGAGGATGCCGAGGGTGGTGGCCACGCCTTTTCCGCCGCGGAAACGTACCCAAGGTGAGTAGATGTGGCCGAGTACGGCCAGCAGTGCGACACCGACAACCGGGTCGCCGGTCAAACCCGCACGTTCGGCCAGGAACACCGGCAGCCATCCCTTGAGGGTGTCGAGGACGAGGACCACGATGCCGGGGCCTTTGCCGAGCACCCGCAGGGTGTTGGTTGCGCCGATGTTCTTGGACCCATGTTCGCGCAAGTCGATGCCGCGCATTCGGCCCGCCAGGATTCCCCAGGGAATCGATCCGCAGAGGAACGCGGCGATGCACCAGAACCAGACGTTGTCAGGCATGTCCGCATTTTACTGGGACAAACACCGGATTTTTCTGCTCAGACCCTAAAGAACGGAGCGTCGGCTCTCGATAATCGAACCGTCGGCACACGGGATTGATCCCGGAACCGTTCGGAGGAAGGCTCTTCCTCCCGAGAAAGGTATTGCAATGCGGAAGTCCCTGCGCAAAGCGTTCACGTTGGTCGAAATCATGATCGTCGTCTTGATCATCGGCGTTCTTCTGGCGATCGCGGTTCCCAACTTTGTCCGAGCCCGGGAATCGTCCCGAGCCAAGGCTTGTGTCAGCAACCTGAAGCAGATCGACTCCGCCAAGGAGCAGCTTGCAATGGATTCCAAGTTGGGCGGTGGCGCGACCATCACCAACGGGATGACCGACCTTTTGACATATCTCAAGAAGGAACCGACTTGCCCGTCGGGCGGCACGTACACCATCGGCGCCGTCGGCACCGACCCGACGTGTTCGCATGGCGGCACCGGGGCCAACGCCCACGCCCTTTAGTTCGTAACCCATCGTTGACTCACCGCCCCGGCAAACCCGGGGCACTTCACCATCCAAAGGAAGGATAATCCCATGAAAACGCTCCGCAAGGCGTTCACCCTGGTTGAAATCATGATCGTCGTCCTGATCATCGGCGTCCTGCTGGCGATCGCGGTACCCAACTTTGTCCGAGCTCGGGAATCGTCCCGCGCCAAAGCCTGTGTCAGCAATCTGAAACAGGTCGACTCCGCCAAGGAGCAGCTCGCCATGGACGAAAAGTTGGCGGCAGGTTCGACGGTGGACGCCACCAAGCTGCTCAACTATGTCAAGAAGGAACCGACCTGCCCGTCGGGTGGCACGTACACCTACGGAGTTATCGGTGCCGATCCGACTTGCTCGCAAGGTGGCACGGGAGCCAACGCTCACGCGCTGTGACTGACCGACGATAGGAAAAGCGGCGGTCCGGGCTTTGGTCCGGGCATCCCGTAGGAGAAGGCGACGGAACCGGTTTCCGTCGCCTTTTTCGTTTCCGACCCCCCGTGCACCGACCGGATTCGGATGGAAAATCGCATGGTATTCTTTCGCCATGATCAGACCAGGCGAATCCATCCGGGACATTTTCCAACGCTCACCGGGAACGTCCGCGACTGTCCACGGCTGGGTGAAGACGGTGCGCAGCGGCAAGGGAACCGCGTTTGTCCAAATCTCGGACGGCTCCTGTTTCGCAGACCTCCAGGTGGTGATCGAGGGTGCGGTTCCGGACGGGGTGACGACCGGCGCGTGTGTGCGCGTGCGCGGCGAATTGGTCGAATCACCGGGATCCGGGCAGGCCGTGGAACTCAAGGCAGACGCCATCGACATCCTTGGAACGTCGGACAGCGCCACGTATCCGCTTCAAAAGAAGGGACATACGTTTGAATTCCTGCGCGAAAAGGCCCACCTGCGGGTTCGCTCCAATACATTCGGGGCTGTCTTTCGGGTCCGCAACACGGTTTCCTGGGCCATTCACAAGTTCTTCCAGGAACGGGGTTTCCTGTATGTCCACACCCCGCTGATCACCACATCCGATGCGGAGGGTGCCGGAGCCATGTTTGGTGTGAGCACCCTCGACATGATGAATGTGCCACGCAACCCGGCCGGTGAAGTCGACTATTCCAAGGACTTTTTCGCAAAGCCCGCCCATCTGACGGTCTCCGGGCAGCTGGAAGCGGAGATCTTCGCGCTGGCGTTCTCCAATGTCTACACGTTTGGACCGACATTCCGGGCGGAAAACTCCAACACACCCCGTCACCTTGCCGAGTTCTGGATGATCGAACCGGAAATGGCGTTCTGCGACCTCGATGGCGACCGGGCATTGGCTGAGGAATTCCTCCGTTACGTGATCGCGACGGTCATCGACCAGTGTGCTGCCGATCTGGAATTCTTCACCAAACGGATCGACGAAACGGTATTGCCGACACTGCTCAATGTCGCCGAGTCCGACTTTGCCCATATCACCTACACCGAAGCGGTCCAACTGCTTGAAAAGTCCGGACGCGACTGGGAATTCCCGGTGTTCTGGGGAGCCGACCTGCAATCCGAGCACGAGCGGTATCTGACCGAAGACGTTTTCCGGCGCCCGGTCGTGGTCACCGATTATCCCAAGGAAATCAAGGCGTTCTACATGCGCCTCAACGACGACGGTCGGACGGTCCGGGCGATGGATGTCTTGGCACCGCGCATCGGGGAAATCATCGGCGGCAGCCAGCGCGAGGAACGGCACGATGTGCTGGTGGACAAGATCCAGAAGCAGGGACTGCCGCTGGAACCCTACTGGTGGTACCTCGAATTGCGCAAGTACGGAACCGCTCCGCATGCCGGGTTTGGTCTCGGGCTGGAACGCCTGATGATGTATGTCACGGGTATGAAGAATATCCGGGATGTCATTCCGTTCCCGCGCACGCCGGGAAGCGCCGACTTCTAGGTTTTCCGAATTTCGTATTTGGATATTGGTTCAGCCGGCACCCGCAATGGGTGCCGGTTTGGTTTTTCATGATCAAAACGGGGAGACGCGGACGGGGAAATGGTGTCAGTTTCCGCGGATGTTCCAGCCGGGCCAGGGACCGGGAGTTTGTTCCGGAAGCTCCCGGGTAAAGGTTTCCCGGCGTACCACGCGGAAACCGCGGGCCTTGTAGTTGGCCAGTGCGGCGGGGTGGTCCAGCGAGCAGGTGTTGACCGTCAGCACGGGCGCATCGGTTTGCCTGGCTCTCCGGATGGCGGAACAGAGCAGCGGGCCTCCGAGGCCGCCACGGGATACGTATGCGGGCAGCAGGCCGAAGTACGCCAGTTCCATGCCTTGTGCAGTGGGTTCCAGTTCGAAGTATCCGGCGAGTGACCCCTGCTCGCGTAGGACCCAGGTCTCAAATCCGGGCGTTTGCACACGAGCGTTCCACCAGGACAGCGGTTTGTCGAGTTGATCCACCCAATACCAATCCGCACCGACTGCCGTGTACAGGAATCGGTTTACCTCGGGTTGGGCCACGGGCATCCGTTCCAAAGTGAATCCCTCCGGAATCGCCCCCGATTCGCGAACGGGATCGTCGTTGCTGAGTTCCAACCAGACGACTTCGACATCAATTTGCATGATTTTTGACGTTTTGTGTCAGATTCGCGTGCTTTTTTCCGTTATAGGGGTTGGAGCGAGGAGAGCGGAATCGACGGTCGCCCGGACGGAAAACTGTCGATTCCGCACCCGCGCCCTATCTGCTGGAAAATGTCACCACTTGTGCGCGATGGCGAAGCGGGGATGCGATCCTGCATTGGTGCTTCCGGAATGTCCGCACAGGTAATGGTAGAAGAGCACATCACCGGCCCTGCTCTGCACCTCGATCCCTTCGCCGATCGGATAACCGTCGCGAATCCGTTGGTTGAGGGGTGCCATCAGGGCGTATTGTTCGGGATCCGATTTCGCGAGTGCCTCGATAATCTTGTGCGAGCCCGGCCAGACCACAGTTCCACCGCTGTGCGGTGCCACATCGTTGAAGTAGAGCAGCGACGCAAGGCGCATCGGGCGCGGGAAAACCTGGAAACCATGTTCCGGAATCGCATGGTCGATATGCGGACCCGGGTGAGACCATTCCCCCGGTTGCGGGTACGCATTGATCGCCAGGCAACCGTTGGGAGGAGTCCAATTCAGGTCGGTTTCCCCGCTCAGCCGATCGACCGCATCGGCCATTTCCCGCGTAAAGCAGGCGAGTATGTCGGGATGGTGGGTTCCACCCGCCTTGGTTCCAACGGGCCATGTGGCAGGATCGGCGGGGTCGGCGCCCGCTTCCGACCAGAACGCCGCAGCGGCTTTCGCAACCGCGTCCGGTCCCATCAGGCCGGAAACCAACAGATAGCCGTTCGCATTGAAAAACTCGACTTGTTCGGAGGTCAACAGAGACATTGCTCCATTCTAGCGCCCACTGCGGATGCGATTGGCATTGGGATCTGCCAGTTCGACAAGGGGTGGATCGGTTGGAAAACGGGGTACAGCGGCCCGCATCGATCGTCCGGGCCGGGTCGGTGATTCGAAGACGGTGGGGGCGCTATCGGACCCGTGAAGGGTGGAGTCAGTCAGTCGTGCGTGTGTCGGGCAGTCGTGATGCGAGGTAAACCGCGCCAAAGAGCATCAGGACCGCGAAAACGAAGGGGGATGACAAGCCTGCATGGGTTGCGAGTAGGCCTGCGGTCAGCGGCAGCAGCAAGGCGGGGACGCTGGCGACATTCATCAGGGCAATCGCATCTGTCTCGTTCTCTCCGCTGCGGTGGACAATTTCCAGTTGATAATTCAATGTTGTCGACCAAGCGTCCCCGACCGCGCCCAGCAGGAAGTAGGCGATCAAGAAGGGTGTCAGGCCGCCGCCGAGCACGATTCCGACCCACGCGGCCATGGGTGCGAGGATTCCGAGCAGGTAGATTCGGATCAGGGTAACGCGCGGACCGCGTCGATCGGTGGTACGTCCCCAAAACGGTGCCGAAAACACTTGTCCGGCGACGGATGCCAATAGAAAAAGCCCTGCGGAACCTTCGGCCCCGATGCGGCTCAGGATTGGTGCGATCCAGGCGGCGGGAGTCAAGTCCAGATTGCGGGCAGCGTGGGCGACAAACGGCAGCGTGGCCATGGATGCGGTACCGAGGACCTGTGCCCCGGCGAGCAGTCCCAACGACGGCTGGCGTCTCAGCAGCGCCGGGAGCTTGCGCAAGTAGGCAACAAACCCCAATTTCACCCTCGGTGCGGCACTCGGTAGGACCGGTGGTTCCTTCATGGCGGCCAGACCGATCCAGGACACAAACATGCACGCGAACGAAATGGCGATCATTGCTCCGAGATTCGTCGGGGACACCAACCAGACTCCGGCGAGCAGCGGGGTTACCAGGAATCCGGCGCCGAAACGCACGGCACCACTGGCAGCTTGGATCACTGCGAACAGACTTCCGCGTCGCTGCAACGGAACGGTTCGTCCGATCAATGCCGCCCAAGGCACCGCCCCCGCACCGTCACCGGTCCATGACAGGAGATAGCAGACGGCGAAGACGACCAGGGCGAGTGACGGCTGGCTTTTGCCGAGAACAAAGATCGCGAGCGATGCCGGGATCAGACATAGGCGTCCGACGATGGCGATTTTCAGAAGGAGTGGAAGCAACCGGGAACGGCCCTGAAATTGGTGGCCGCTGATCAGTGGAGGCAGGTAGAGCGCGACCTGACGCAGTGCGAGGATGATACCGAGCGATGTTTCGGTACCGCCGAGTGTGCGCACCAGAACGGGCAAGACCGTGGCGTTGTCAAGGAACGCCATTCCGAGGGAAAAAAAGGTGACATCCCCCACCAACGCATTGAAATTCCGCCGTTCGTAGGGGATGGAGTTCATGGGATGGGAGCGCGAGGCGGTCAGGGGGTGGTGGTTGGTGTCTTGATCTTGCCGAGCAACGCGATCGCGCGTTCCATCACCAATACACGCTGGGAGTAGGTCGACAATGCCAGTCCGATCACCTTTTCCCGCGGGGCCTTGGTCGGGTTCTTGCTGAATTCCTTGGGTACACGCCGAGCCCCGAAGAACGCGTCACTTTGGCGGAGCACTTCTTCCTTCTGGGTATCGTCGAGGACTTTGTCGAGAACCGCGACAATCTCGTCGACTGCCTTGGCGCGGGCTTCGGCACCGCGCTTGGCAGACGCCGCATCCTCGTCGGTCCACCGCTTCACATCGTCGCGGCTCGGAAGTTTGCCACGGAACGCGTTGTCGCGGAGTTTGGTCAGGAACGGTTCCAAGGTCTTGAGCCCTTCGTCGTCCTTGGCAACCAATTGAAGGTACGCGGAATGCGCGGATTTCATCGGCACCAGCAAGGCATCGATCTGGCTGGGTCGCAGCTTGAGGGGAACGATCGACTCCAGAAGGGCGATGTCGGCGACAGCGTCCCGTGCACGCACCGCCTCGGCCGACGGCTTGGGGGTGGCATCCTGAACCGGTACGGCCGGGCAGGCCAGTGTCATCAAGAGAAGCGGAATGAGATTCATGGTCGTGGCCCCAGTGTACCAATCGGTGCCGCGAACAGGCATCGCGCAACTGCACCCCGGTGAACGTCTCCCCGGAGAGGTTACAATTTTGCGGGCAGCCCGCCCTGTTCACGTCAATCCATGCAAGCACCAGAACGACTCCCGTGGGCGGACATTGCCAGAGGAATTGGAATTATCCTGGTGGTTTTCGGGCACGTCCTGAGGGGGGCGGCCCTTTCGGACAAACGGATTCCGGATCCGACGTTCCAAATTCTGGACCATGTCGTCTACTCGTTCCACATGCCGTTGTTCTTCCTCGTTTCGGGGTGGTTTACAGCACAGAGCCTGGAGCGCCATGGCTCCCGCGCCACCGCGGTCGGCCGGATCAACACACTGGTTTGGCCGTATGTCGTCTGGACTTGGCTTCAAGGAACGGTCGAGGTCCTGCTGAACCGATGGACGCGTTACGACACGACATGGCAGACGCTTGCGACGTTCCTTTGGAGACCGCACGCTCAATTCTGGTTTCTCTACATTCTGTTTTGGTCAGCGCTCGCCTTGGTTGCCGCGTGGTCGGTCGCGGGACAACGCGCGGTGCGGTGGATGTGGTTGGTTGCCTTCGTGCTCTGGTTGTTCCATGAACAATTCGCCCCTTGGCCCGTTTTCGAGCAATTCAGCGTCCACTCTCTCTGGTTCGGGCTAGGAGCCTATTACGCAGGCTCCGGGTGGCAACCGGACCGACGCCAACGTTACCTCCTTCCCGTGGCCTCCATGGTGTTCTGCGCCGCACACGCCGCTGCGGCTGTCCTGAAAATCGACCCGGTTCGGCCGGGAGTTTTCGGTGTAGCGACCGCCGCTTCGGGAATTGCCGTGGTACTCGGGATCGCGACACGACTTCCCGACAAGGTCGCCCGCGTGTTCGGAGCGTTAGGCAGGGCCTCGCTCGGCATTTATGTGATGCATATTCTGGTCGGATCCGGAGCACGAATCATCTTGACAAAACTGGCTCCCACAACCCCGGTTTCGATGGGTGTCCTGGTCGCGACGGTTCTCGCGATCGCCATCCCGTGGGCCGCCACCCTCTGGCTGGACAAACATGCCCCGTGGCTGTTTCGTATCCCGAAGATGAAACAGCGTCCGCCCCGCAACCGGGTGGGCCCGGGTGACCACGATTCGTCTCGGTGAACCGAAAAAGCCGAATCAGGTCTTTCGTGTTTCCCCCGTCGAACCCTACCGGAGAACCACTGGGTTGAATGGGATACACATCGCTTCAGTTCAGGCGGGTGGGTGGCATGACACAAGTGGCGCTCGGAGGGCCTGACGCGATGTCGCGGGTTCGGGATCCGATGTTTCGCCCGTGGAATTGGCAAATGGTCCCGGTTGTGGTCTGAAGATTGCGATCCATGGTACGAAGCGTCAAGCGGAGGGGACCATGGGGGTTCGTTCGACATTGGGCGCCATCGCCGGCGCTGTCTTCACACTGATCACTGCAGGGGGGCCGTCCAGTGCCACTCCGGCAAACCATGCCGCCTACAGCCAGCGTTACGGGAAGTTCCTGGCCAAGCGACTCGACGCATGCAACGCCTGCCACCAATCGAACCCGGTCGGCGGCAAGATTCCCATCGACCTGAGCACGTTTCCCCACAATCCGTTCGGGCAACGCCTCGCCAAACTCGGCTCCGACCTGCGCTCCCGCGGCGCCAAGGCCGACATTGACCGACGTTTGGAAACCGTGGCTCGCGAAGATTCCGACGGCGACGGTATCCCGAACGAGACGGAAATCCTCGCGGGAACATCCCCCGGCAATCGTGCGGACCGTCCCACTGCAGCGGCGCTTGCAACCGTGCGGAGAATCCAGCCCGAGTGGACGACATTCCAACGTGCCTACCGCTGGCGGCCGTTCGAACCGGTAACGCGTCCCGCAGTTCCCGCACCCGTCGGAACCATTGTCCGAACCAATCCGATAGACCGCTTCCTCGATCGGGCCCGAGCGGACGCGGGAACCAAGCCGCACGGCCCTGCGGACCGCGCCACCCTGCTGCGACGCGCCAGCCTGGATCTCACCGGACTTGCCCCGACACCCGCCGAAACCGCCGCGTTTCTCGCCGACAAACGTCCCGGCGCCTGGGAACGACAAATCGACCGCCTGCTGGCCTCGCCGCGCTACGGAGAACGATGGGCGCGACACTGGATGGATGTCTGGCGCTATTCCGACTGGGCCGGCTGGAACGACGGCGGACAGATCCGCGACAGCCAACCCCACATCTGGCGTTGGCGCGACTGGATTGTCGAGTCGCTGAACAACAATTCGGGATACGACGCCATGGTGCGGGCGATGCTGGCCGCCGACGAGACGACACCCGACGATCCGTCGGCGCTGCGGGCCACCGGATTTCTTGCCCGTAATTTCAAACTCCTCAGCCGCGAACAATGGCTGGAAGACACGGTCAACCACACGTCCCGGGCATTTCTCGGAATCACACTGCACTGCGCAAAATGCCATGCGCACATGACCGACCCGATCCCGCAGGTGGAGTACTATCGCTTCCGGGCCATTTTCGAACCACACCAGGTGCGCGCCGACCGGGTTCCCGGGCAGCCCGATACGTCCAAGGACGGTCTTGTCCGTGTCTACGACGCCGACCCGAAGGTGGCAACCTATGTGTTTGTCCGTGGGGATGAACGGCAACCGGACAAGGCCAATGCCGTGACCCCGGGTGTTCCGTCGTTCCTCGGGGGCGCGTTCAACGTCCGTTCCGTCGAACTGCCGCGGACGTCGTGGCAGCCGGAAACGCGTCCCGAAATCGTTGCGGAAGCGGTCGCCGCCGCACAATCGGCGTTGTTGGCGGCGTGGAAGGAACGGGAATCCGCCCGCGCCGACACACCGGAATCGCCGCGCCGGCGGCTGGCCGAGGCCAATGCCGACGCCGCGGAAGCGTCCCACAAGGCACTTCTCGCCGTGCTCGAGGTCGAGCGGATCGAGGCGCAGGGCAAGACCCAAGGTGCGGAGTGGACCTTGGCCGCGCAATTGGCGTCCCAAGCCCAGCGCACCACCGCCGTCGCCGAAGCCCGCAAGGCGTTGGTTCTCGCCGAAACGTCCCCCGCGACCACCAACGATCGGGATAAGAAAATCGCCGACGCCAAGGCGGCTTGGGAAAAGGCAACCGCCGCCGCATCCGGGCCGGCATCGACGCAATACACCCCCCGGACCCGCAGTTTTTCGAAGGATTCCACCGGGCGACGTTCCGCGCTGGCGCAGTGGTTGACCCGGCCCTCCAACCCGCTTGTCGGTCGTGTCGCCGTGAATCACATTTGGCTGCGCCATTTCGGGTCCGCTTTGGCGCCCAGTGTCGCCGACTTCGGACGCGGCGCGCGCGGACCGGTCCATCCCGAACTACTCGACTGGCTGGCCGCCGAGTTCATGGAAACGGGCTGGGACATGAAACGCCTGCACAAGCTGATCCTGACCAGCGACGCATGGCGGATGGACAGCAGGCCCGACCCGGACATGGTGCGCAAAGACCCGGACAACCGAACCCTCTGGCGGATGAACCGACGCCGTCTGGAAGCCGAAGCGGTCCGCGACAATGTCCTGTGGGCGGCGGGCAGCCTGGACGAAACCAAGGGTGGGCCCGAGATCGACCACCAGAAGGGCTTGTCGTCGTTGCGACGCAGTGTCTACTTGCGGACGGCAGCGGAGAAGCAGGCGGAGTTTCTTCAGGTTTTCGACGGTCCGAGCGTGACCGAATGTTATGAACGCAAGCAGAGCGTCCTGCCGCAGCAGGCGTTGGCGCTCGCCAATTCCGCGCTGGCGCTGCGCGAAGCCAAGGTGCTCGCCGGCAAGCTGGTCAAGGAATTGATGTTCCCCGAAAACGCTCCCGAGTTCGTCGCCAAGGCATGGAACCGCACCCTGGGCCGTTCTCCGAAGCCCGAGGAGATGCGCATGGCGTTGTCGTTCCTGGCCGATCGGCCCGGCGGCGACCAAGGCCTCCAACGTCGTTACGAGAACCTGATCCTGGTGCTGTTCAACCACCACGAGTTTGTGACCCAGCTGTGAGGCAACCGATGAGACACCCCAACTGCACCGGTACCACCCGTCGAACGTTCCTGACCGACACCGCCATGGGGGTGACCGGAATGGCGCTCGGGGCGATGCTGTTCCAGGACGGCAAGGCGCATGCGATGGGCCCCCGGGACCTTCGGAAGCATATCGAGCGGGGCGCGAACGGCAAGGCGCCCAAGGCCAAGTCGGTGATCTGGCTTTTCCTATGCGGCGGAGTCAGCCATCTGGAGAGCTTCGATGTCAAGCCGGAGCTGAACAAGTACGCGGGCAAGTCCATCGACGAAACCCCGTACAAGCATGTGCTCGACCCCAAGAAGGTCAATGCCGACATCGTGGGGGGAAATCCGGCCCATGGAAACCGCAAGACCATCATGCCGCTGCAGACGGGTTACCAGACCTACGGAAAATCGGGCTTGGTGGTGGGTGACTGGTTCAAGACCATCGGGACCTGCGCCGACGATCTGGCGGTGGTGCGCTCGCTCTGGACCCTCGACAACGACCACGGCGCGCAGTTGACATTCCAGACCGGACGCCATGTGCGTGAAGGAGCCCACCCGACCCTGGGTTCGTGGGCCGTTTACGGACTGGGCAGCCTCAACGAAAACCTTCCGGAGTTTGTGGTTCTCGGCACCCCCACCGGCGACTGCTGCGGCGGCGCCTGGACCCATGGCGCGTCGTATCTCGGGCCCCAGCACGCCGGAGTCCGCTTGGCGGTGGACCCGAAGAATCCGCTCCCGTACCTCAAACCCGCCGAAGCCATGGCGCCCGAGGAACAAGCCGCCAACTTCGGTCTACTCGGAAAGCTGAATCGTCTCGCCGGCATCGACTACCCTGACGATCCCGACCTGGTGGCCCGCATCAAGGCGTACGAACTGGCGTTCCAAATGCAGACTTCGGTTCCCGAAACCCTCCAGCTCGAAAAGGAAAACGCATCCACGCGGACCCTCTACGGGCTGGATCGTCCCGAAACCAAGCCGTTTGGCGAGCTATGCCTGGCGGCACGACGTCTGGTGGAGCGCGGTGTGCGGTTCGTGCAGGTGTTCCACGGCGGCGGTGGCGGCGGGGCTTGGGACGCCCACGGCGATATCAAAGGCAACCACACGGCGCTCGCCGGGCAGGTGGATGTTCCGATTGCCGGGCTGCTCAAGGATCTCAAGCAACGCGGGATGCTGGACGAAACCCTGGTGGTGTTCGGGACCGAGTTCGGACGTTCCCCCGGGGCGCAGGACACCGGTCGCGACCACCATCCGCAGGGGTTCTGCGCCTGGCTGGCCGGCGGCGGGGTCAAGGGCGGAGTGGTCCATGGCGCCACCGACGAACTGGGCTTCCACGGGGTTGAGGACCGGCATTATGTGACCGACATCCATGCCACCGTTCTCCATCAACTCGGCTTGGATTCCCACAAACTCGAAATGGCGGGACGCAAGCGCCTCGAAATCGACCACGGCAGCCCGATCACCGCGATTCTGGCCTGAGCAACTGGCGCGGTTCGAGCCGGCGTGGCGATTGCAGATCGGGATCAACCGCCCGCCGACGGAAAACCGGTCGCTGCGTGGTAAACCTTTTGACATCGCGCCGGGTCGGTGTCCGCGGTTTTGCGGTCGCCGGCCGGAACGCGTCCCAAGACCATGATTACTCTTCGCCCCGGTAACGAACGCGGCCACGCCGACCACGGATGGCTGCGTAGCTTCCACTCGTTTTCGTTCGCCAACTACCGCGATCCCCGCCACATGGGCTTCGGTCCGCTGCGGGTGATCAACGAGGACTGGTTTGCTCCCGGACGCGGTTTCGGGACCCACCCGCACGAGAACATGGAAATTGTCACCTACGTGATCGCGGGGTGTGTCGAACACAAGGACTCCACCGGCGCGGGCGGACTGCTCCACCCGGGTGATGTCCAACGGATGAGCGCGGGACACGGGGTGCGCCACAGTGAGTTCAACGGCTCGCCTACCCATTGGCTTCATCTGTTGCAGATTTGGATCGAACCGGATGCGATGGATGTCGAGCCGCGCTACGGCGAGGCGCATTTCCCGGTGGAAACCAAACGGGGCCGGCTGCAGGCGATTGTGTCGCGTGACGGTCGGGACGGGTCGATGGCTATTCACCAGCAAGCCGAGATTTACGCCACCATCCTCGACAACGAAACCGTGGCGCATGCGTTGGCGCCGGGCCGCCGGGCGTATGTCCAGGTGGTTTCGGGAAACATGGAAGTCAACGGGCACCCGCTGGTCGCGGGGGATGCCGCCAAGTTGTCCGACGAATCCGGAGTGTCGCTTTCCGGAACCGGTGAGGCATTGCTCTTGGACCTGCCGTAACGGTCGCGGGCAATGGTGAAGTTCCGGAGCCCGTCTTGACGATTCGGTCGTCGCCCGGGCCGAAGGCGATTAGGTCCGTTGTGGAGTGGCTCCCGTTTCGAGCAATCGGGCTTTCTCCTCGGCGGTTAGCTCGCCAACCGTCTTGAACTGCTCGTTGTAGAGGTCTTGGTAGACCCCGGGCCGCCCGACCAGCTCGGCGTGGGTGCCGAAGTCCACGATCCGCCCGCCGTCCATCACCAGGATGCGGTCGGCGCCGAGCACCGTGGAAAGCCGGTGGGCGATCACGAAATTGGTGCGCCCTTTCATCAGTTCCGCAAGTGCGGCCTGGATGTTGGCCTCCGTGTGCGAGTCCAGCGCCGACGTCGCGTCGTCAAGGATCAGGATCCGGGGGTCGGTGAGCAGGGCCCGCGCGATCGCCATGCGCTGCTTCTGGCCTCCCGACAACTTGATTCCGTCCTCTCCGATCTTGGTTTCGTAACCATCGGGCAGCGAACGGATGTAGCTGTCGAGATCCGCCGCCTTGGCGGCCGCCTCCACATCGCGGTCGGACGCGTCCTTGCGCCCGTAACGGATGTTCTCCTTGAGGGAAACCGAGAACAGGATGGTTTCCTGAGCGACCATGCCGATGTGACGGCGCATGCTTTCGAGGCGAACCTTGCGGATATCGTTGCCATCCACCAGGATCCGGCCCTTGCTCACATCGTAGAACCGGGCGAGCAGGTTCACCAGGGTGGTCTTGCCGGCGCCGCTGGGACCCACCACGGCGATGACCTCGCCCGGAGCCACCGCGAAATTGATGTCATGCAGGACCGGTTGCTGCGGGTCGTAACCGAACGACACGTGCTCGAAGACCACGTCGCCACGGACCGTTGCCAGCGACACGGCATCCGACGCGTCGATGATTTCCGGACGGGTGTCGAGGGTCTGAAACACCCGGTCGATGGCCGCACTGGCCCATTGCAACTGGACATTGAAGTCGACCACCCGCACCGCCGGGTCGTAGAGATACGCGAGGTAGGAATAAAACGCGAGGAGCTCACCCGGCTTCAGCTGGCGTCCCATGGTCAACTCGCCTCCGTACCACAACAGGGCGCAGGTCCCGACCACGCGGATCAATTGGCTGGACGCCCCCAGGAAGCGGTTGAGCTTGCTCTGCACCATCGACGTCGTGAAGCGGTCGCGTTCGGCGGCGCGAAACCGTTCGATTTCCCAGACCTCCCTCGCGAACGCCTTCACCACGGCGATCCCGCCGATTTTCTCGGTGATCCCGCCGATCATCTGCTCCCACTTTTCCCGCAGCTCGATGCTGACCGCACGGATCCGCGAGAGCAACATCTTGTAGTTCAGGACATAGAGGGGCAGGATGCCCACCGCGATCGCGGCGAGGCGCCATTCGCTCCAGAACAGCCAGCCGATGATGACAAACAATGTGGCGGCGTCGGTGATCAGGGTGACAAACCCGGATGTCAGGGTGTACTGGATGACATCGATGTCGGCGGTGAGACGCGACATGATCTTGCCCGGCTGCTGGCCGTCGTAGTACGCCAGCGAGAGGCGCTGGAGGTGGCGATACGACTGGAAACGCAGGTCGAAAACGATGCGCTGCCCGAGCCACGAGATCAGGTAGTTGAGGGCGTACGAAACCCCCGCCCGTGCCCCGTACAACACAATCACTCCGGCAAATATCATCCAGAGCATCTTGAAATCGCGCTGCGGAATGGCGACATCGAGCACTTGTTTTTGAAACAGGGGCATCGGGATCGCGGACAGGGTGACCACGAACATCAGCGCCACCGCGATGCCGACACGGATGCGGTAGGGGCGTAGGTAACGCAGCAGGCGCTTGAAGTTGTCCATCGGTGGCGCGGTTCCGGAACGATTGTATCCCCGCGGTTCCGCGACGTCGGCGGGCATCCGCGGACGGTCCGGTAAACATTCCGGCGCGGGTGTCCGAGTCTTTAATGTCCGATCCGGTCTCCCGCGCGTTGGTTCGCAAAGGACGTTCCGCCGGGGACCTGTCGAGCAGACGCTACCGCACCAGGACCGCGGTTCCGTTGGCGGCATCGACAATGCGCCCCACCACCGCGTCTTCGTCGCGCATCAGGTCCACCGCGCTGATCGAGATGGTCTGCCAACCCAGCGACTGCAACACGCCGGCGCGCACCACCTCGCGATCGGCAACCGTCGGCGCGGTGCGCAGGAATGCACCGTCGAGTTCGACTCCGAGGATCCAAGCACCGGGGCTTTCCGGACGCGCCAACGCCAGCGAGACCCGGTAGTCGTGCGAGCGGCCGACATGCAGATCGACCACAAACCCGCGGGCTCGCAGCCGTTGTGCGAGACGTTGTTCCAAGGAGTTGACCTCGATCACCGTCGGCTGGACAGTTTCGTCGCGAGTGGCCGGTACAGTTCCGTGTTCCGCGAATGCAAGATAGTCGCGCAAGTCGCGGACCCCGGGGGAATTGCACTTGCGCGGGTCGAGATCGGACGCGCGCAGGGATGAGAAAACCACCACCTTCTCACGGGCCCGGCTCACCGCCACATTGAGCCGACGTTCGCCGCCCGACAGGTTCAACGGCCCGAACTGGTAATGGAGCTTGCCGTCTTGATCTTTCCCGTAACAGATGGAGAACAGCATGGTCGCCCGCTCGTCCCCCTGAACGTTCTCGAGGTTCTTGACAAACAACGCGTCGCCGTCCCTCGCAGCATCCGCCATGCGCATCCGCAACAGGGGCTCGTTGTCGAGAGCCTCGTCAAGAAGATCCTGCACCAAGGTCTGCTGCGCGACACTGAAGGTCACGACGCCGATCGAGCGGTTGGCGGGGCAGTTGTCGGGGTCGAGTAGTCGAAGACGGATTTCGTCGACCACCGCCTTTGCCTCGGCGCGGTTGGTGGATCCGCTTCCCCGCGCGTAAACCCCCTCCACATATCGGAACTCGACTCCGAGGTTTCCGTGGGCCTGGCGCGGGGCGGGGAATGTCTTGAGCTGCGCCCCGTAGTTGCGCCGGTTCGAAAACTCGATCAGACGTTCGTCCCGGGAACGGTAATGCCAAAGCAGGCTTTGTTGGGGAAGCCCGGACGCCACCGCTTCGTCAAGCACACTTTCCAGCGGCTCCAGAGCGTCCTCGAGAATGGCATCCTCGGAAACATCGGCGTTGGTCTCGGCGCCTTCCTTGCGATCGAAGAAGCGGGTTGGGGGAAGCTGACGGGAGTCGCCGACAATCACGCACGCTTTTCCACGGGTGATCGCACAGGCGGCATCCCAGACCGGCACCTGCGATGCCTCGTCGAAGACCACCAGGTCGAACTCTGGGAAATCGGGTGGAAGATGGGTCGACGCGGTGAGCGGGCTGGCGAGAACGACGGGTTTGATCGCGGCAATCGCCGGGGCGGCCTCGCTCATCAGACGGCGAATCGGGCGCCGGATGGTGCCCACGGCACGCAATCCAGTCAGGACATTGACTGCATTGCGGTTGCCATCCCGAGACAGCGTCTCGAGTTTGACCCGGGCTGCATTGCGAATCGTTTCGGCGACTGCCTCCGGAACCCCGCGCCGGTACATTTCCATTCCCTCCCGGAATGTGTTGCGCAACGGTTGCATCCGTTCGACCGCGCAGTCGGCCAAGCTGGGTTCGGAGCGTAGTTTGCGTCGTGTCCATGCGGTGAGCATTTCCGCCTCGACCGCCGCCGGCGCCTGTCCCGCCGGCAAGGCACCCGTCAGCAATGCCTCGGCGACACTGCCGAGCCCCGATTCCTCCGCCGCGCCGCGGGCGACCGTGAACGCGCTCCAAGCCGGCAACGACCGCCAGTTGTCGCGGAGCCGGACCAGTTGGTCGTTCAGCGCCGCAAAACCGCATCCCGGATGATCAAGCCCGGGCAATGCCGCGCAGTCGGTCAATGCCTCGGCAGCCTTGCTCCACGCCGTGTTTTTCTCCAATACCGCCGACAACGCCGGGACAATCGTTCCTTGTGCGATCGCATCGGGAACCGGCCCTGCCAATGCGCCGATCTCCGCGGGGAAAAGTCGCCGGACCGTGTCGGAAAACGCGGCCGCGGCGTCGACCGCCGCACGGGACGAAGCGTAGTCGATCGGTTCGCCGCCCGATTGGAACTGTTTGAGCAATTCCCGCACCGGAACCGCCGCGTCGATGGCCGCCTTTTCCGAAATCAAGCGTTCGATATCGACCAGCAACGCCGCGAGATTCCTGACCGGGGGGGTCTTGGCCATGCGGACCAGCGATGACCGGACCTTGCGGGTGGCAAACCAGCGCAGCAGGGGCATTTTCTCGCGTGCCTCGCGCAAGTCGCCCGCCCAGACGGCAAGGGGTTGATCGAGGATGGCGGCATCGTAACGCTGGACCACGGAGGCCATTGCGTTTTCGGATGCGTGACCGAGTGTCAGGGCCCGTATGCAATCGTCGAGATGGCGGACGGGTTCGTTGCCCAAGGCCAGTCGCGCCAGCCATGGTGACGCACTGTGGGTGGTGTCGAGGGTGCGGGCAACCGTCTGCTGCGCCCCGGCGGCTCCCGGTGTTGCCGGGGATGGAAGACCCAAAGTGCGCGCCAAAGTGGATGCGGCGTCCTCCCAGGCAGCCAAGGCGTCGATGGCTGCTGCTGCCGCGGTGCCGAACTGAGCGGCTTCTTCCGGACCGATCACGCGTTTTGGGGAAAAGTCCCCGAATGCACGGTCTGAACCGGCCACCAGTCCGGAGAACGCGGTGCAGAGCGCTTGGACGATGGTGTTCCGGGCGGCGATCTCGGCCGAGCCTGCGCTTTCGGACAACGCACCGTCGATTTTCCCGGCGAGTGCGGGGTGGTTGCGCGCACCCGGAACGCGCAGATCGATCCCGCAGGCCCGGTCGATCGCGTCAAAAACACTGAGTCCGTGGCCCTTCGAATCATGCAACGAATCGGTTGCCGATCGGATTCGGTCGGAAAAGGTGTCGAGTTCGGTGGATGCCGTGAGATGCCGGGACGAGTCGAGGCCGTGCATTTTCTCCAGCGCATCCAATGCCGCCTTCACCTGCGTGACAAACTGCGTCTTGTTGGCGTTGTCGGCGTGCAGGTCCAGGGCGAAGAAGCCGAGTCCGGTCTTGCGCAGACGTTCGGAGACAACCTCGAGGGCCGCGCTTTTCTCGGCGACAAACAAGACCCGCAGGCCCCGCGCCATGCATTCCACGAGCAAATTGGTGATGGTCTGGCTCTTGCCGGTTCCGGGCGGCCCCTGCAGCACAAATGTTTTGCCGGATGCGGCGGAGAGCACCGCGGCCATCTGGGAGCTGTCGGCAGGCAGGGGGAGGCGCAGCGACGCGAAACGGGCGTGGCGGCCGACTTCGGACGGATTGACGAGCTCCGGGTGACGCAACCCCGGGTCGGCGTCGCGTTCCAGCAACGCCCCCAACACGGGATGCGCGGCCAGCGCGTGCGATCGTTGGCGCATTTCCTCGAACAACGGGAGTTTTTTGAACGAGTAGTTGCCGATCTTCGCCGCGGCGACGACCCGGGCGCCGGGAACATCCTTGACAGACTGACGGACATAGGCGAGGACATCGGCGATTCCC
>CAZYBA010000001.1:0-1460 GCA_964646105.1 uncultured Armatimonadia bacterium | reverse complement strand
TGACACGCAGGTATTCCACGAGGGCGACATTGGCAACGATATCGTCGGCGACCATCCGCACCCGGAATCCTTCGGAGCGGGAAATACGTTCCATCGTGATCGGAACCAGCAGCAACGGCGCGTGGAGAGCGGTGTTGCGCCCCTCGACAAAATATTCCAGGAATCCGACCGCGACATACAGCGAGCGCGCACCGGTTTCCTCAAGCGAACTGCGTCCGTCACGGTTCGCCTTGGTGGCTCGCTGGAACAGTTCCGTTTCCGGCAGCATGGTCCGCAGGGTGCCGGAGCGCAATTCGTCGGCCATCGCGGATTCAAGCATCTGCAGGGGAGTGCCGGTGCCGGGACGCAGGGTCAACGACCGTTCCGTTCCGAGGACATCCAGCAACGTGGAAAGCGGATGCTCGCCTTCCACCATCAACGGCAACTGGCTCAGGGGAACGTCGTTGAGCAAGCGGTTGCGCAATGTCAGGTCGAGCAGTTTCTTCTTCCAAGCCTCGATCCGGGCGGCGCGGGGACCGAGCTTGGGTTTGGGCAACGGAGGCAGGTCGGCGGGTTGGACAATGACATAGTCGCCGGTCGGGGCTTCGACCGGGGCATCCGAATGGGCCGAATTGCGCTCGATCGCCTCGGACAACGGGTGGATGTTGGCCAGCCGGCAGGCCTTGACATCCACCACGACAATATTCTCGGTGGCCTTGGACAGCCAGTCCCGGGCGGTTTGGACCGCGTCCGCGAACGACCCCGGATCGCCGCATAGCCGTGTTGCCTCGACAACACGGGCTTCGCCGAGTTCTAGTCGGTTGACGAGAAGGGATGGGCTCCGGTGGATCGGATCCGAGAAATGCTCGCCGTTGATCGAAAAACCGACAATCGCATGGCCGTCCCCGAGCGCGATGGTCGGGTACAGGCCGGCCGCCTCCATGACGGTCGCCAGCAACACGGATAGATCCAGGCAGTTGCCCAAACGGTCTCCCAGGACTGCATCGGCCGAACGTACCTTCTGCCCGTTCTCTTCGAAACTGGCCTGCAGCACCACATACGTCAGCCCCAGGGCGGCGACTGCCTCGTAGCACGATTCCGCGATCCGCTGCACACGGTCCGTCTTCCCCGACAGGTACCCGTCCAGTGCGCCGGATCCGGTCTTTTCCGTCAATCGCCGGGAGACGTCGCGCAGCAGGCCGGCGATGTCGGGAGAGTTGGGAGTCACGAACGTCGCGAGCGACTGGCATGCCGGTCCGATGCCCGGCCAGTGGGTTTCCGGTGCGATTGCGACGCGCAGGGTCGCAGACCCCAAAAGGCCCCGGTGGGGATCGGTCAGCGACGCATGGACATCGACAAATTGACGCTCGGTGAAACCCCGGAGAAGTTCGAGGGGCATGCAGAGCATGGTTGTCGCGAAGTTCCGACGTTCTCCCGGCTTGAGTCCGTCGACAATCCGCGAGATCGTACAACGCGGATAC